>CAZNLC010000083.1:0-3273 GCA_964573865.1 uncultured Methanosarcinales archaeon
GTTGTTTTTATTGGCAAGAAGGATTTTGTTGATGACGATTTTTTGAAGCAGGTTTTAGAGCATATTAATGATTTAAAATCAAGGATTAGTTCTAACAAAGAATACTTTAGAGAGTTAAAGGTTTTTTCTGATGTGAAAAACCTACTCAATTTTGTTAGGGAGAGTGCTAAAGAATTTTATAAGAAAAAACAAGAGTAGATGTGTTAAATATATGTTAAGTGATTTTTATTCTCTCTTATTCTTCTTCCCTTCTTATCACCTTAACAGCGTCCATCTTTAGGGTTATTGGTATTGGAACTGCTGCTTCCAAGAGCTCAACCACAATCTCCTCCTTTGTTTTATCAATTCTTGTAATCTTGGCTTTTTCACGCTTGAAGGGTCCTGAAATGATTTCTACAATGTCGTTCTTCTTTATGCTTATCTCCTTCCTCTTCTCAACTTTAATCATATGCTCTATTTCCTCGTAAGGAACTGGGTTTTTTAGAACTCCTCTTGCATATGGAACTCCAAGTGCTGCTTGTTCAGCAGCTGCTCTTGACTCTGCTTCCACGAATAGGTAACCTCTCATGCCGTGAGGCATTACAATTGAGTAAACTGGTAGTTTTTTTCTCAATGCATTGCTGGCTACAAATCCCATAACCTGTTCTTCCCTATTTGCTGTTACTCTAAGAGCGAATATTTTTGACATTTTCACACCTTTTACTTCAAAAAAACTTGTTTGATTAGATAAACAAAAAATCCTATTAGGCCTATTGCTATCATTCCTAAACCGGTCACTTTTACTATTGTTTTGAACTCATCATTAGTCGGTTTCTTTGTCAGTATTAAAACTCTCTTGCACTCGAGTGCGAAGCTTTTAATGCTTTGTAGTGCTCTCTTCAGTTTTTCCTTGATTTTCACTTGGATCAACCCTATTTAAAAATTATCATGATTTATGAGTAAGTGTTAGAAGAAAGCAATTCTTTTTAAAACTTATGATTTTTGAGTTGTTGATGATGGGGTTTTTGATTCTTGATTTGAAAGATTTCAAGATTCATTCCAAAGATTCATTCCAAAATAGTTTGGATTGATTTTTAAGTAAAAAAAGGTTTTAATCAACAAACTCTATTCCTAATTCATTCTCTATTTCCTTAGCTTTTTTCGTTGAGATGCGTCTTGTTGGTCCGAGTATTTGAGAGCTCTTAACACCTGTGACTATGAGCATAACTCTTATTGTTTTCGCCATGTCCTCGCTGATTTGAGCTCCCCATATCACTTTTGCGTCAGGGTCCAGTTTTTCAGAAACTGTTTCAACAACCTTTCTAGCCTCATCCAATGTCATGTCAGGGCCTCCAAGAACATTTATTAATGCACCATTAGCTCCTGAAATGTCAGCGTCTAAGAGTGGGTTGTTTATGGCTTTTTCCACGCATTCAGTTGCTCTATCTTCTGTGTCAGATTCTCCAACTCCAATTAAGGCTACTCCTCCATTGCTCATAACAGCTTTCACATCTGCAAAGTCAAGGTTTATCAATCCTGTTTTTGTAACGAGTTCTGCTATTCCCTTAACAGCGTTCGTTAGTATTTCATCAGCAGCCTTGAATGCTGTGTGCAATGGTAAGTCAGGTGCTATTTCTAACAGTTTGTCGTTTGGTATTACAATGAGTGTGTCAACAACTGCTTCTAACCTCTCAAGTCCTGTTACTGCATTATCAAACCTCCTTTGACCTTCCATTGAGAATGGTATTGTTACTATTGCCACTGTTAAAGCTCCTGTTTTTTTAGCTATTTCTGCTATTATTGGAGCTGAGCCTGTTCCAGTACCTCCTCCTAAACCGCATGTTATAAAAACCATATCTGCTCCTTGGAGTGCTTCTTTTATCTCGTGTTCGTTTTCACGAGCGGCTTCTTCTCCAATCTTTGGGTCAGAGCCTGCTCCTAAACCATGTGTTAGTTCTTTTCCAATTAGAATTTTCTTGTCAGCTGTTGTGTAAAGCAAGTCTTGAGCATCAGTATTTACAGCTATTGTTTCAGCACCTACAATTCCAACTTCAGAAATCCTGTTTATGGTGTTGTTACCACCACCGCCTGTACCAACGACTTTTATAGAAGCTTTTTGTCTAGAAAGGAGCTCTTCTAATTCAGCGTCAACTTCATTGATTTTTCTCTCAAAATTTGGATTTTGTTCTGGCACGCTCTCACCTCGCTCGTTTGAATTGTTTGCTTGTATTGCAAGATTATATTTTAGTATTTAGTATACTTTTATTGTGTTACTCTTACCATTCCTAAAATAAAGCTAATATTTAAATCTTTTCAAGATTTTTGTGTTTTGTCCTTGTGTTTTCCTTCTTTGTTATGTTTTTCTTCTTTGTCTTCTTCCTTATTATCTTTTTTATTATCCTGATTGTTCTGATTGTTTTTCACAGCTTCAAAACCCTCAAATTTTGAGTTCAGGTTCAGGAGCTTTTTTATTTCCTCCTTTAACCTTGGAATTTGTTGTGAGAATCTCTCATCAAAATTTTTGATTATTAAAACCCTGTTCTTACCTTCTTCTCTCAATTCTATTTTTGGTTTCAACCCTGTTCTCAAGTTTATTATTGCTCGTGCTTTTTCAGCATCATCATCCACTATTCTTTTAATAATCAGTTTATACACAATATTCTTACCTGCTAGTGGATGGTTGAAATCAACCAGCACTCTATTAGAGGTTATGCTTGTTATTGTCCCTAAAAAACCGTCAATGTTGACCCTAAGTCCTATAAATGGTTCTATCTTGTTTCGTGTGAAGTTTGACTTTGAGATTAGTTTTAGAAGTTTTGGATTCCTATTGCCGAATGCCTCTTCAGGATTCAATTTTAATGTGTAATTTCCAGGTTCTTTTCCTATGAGAAAATCATCTATTGCTTTGAGTATATGAGCTTCTCCAACACAGATTATTACAGGAGAGTATTCTGTGTTTTCATCGTAAATTCCAGCTTTTTCAGCTTCTTCTTTTATTGTTGTGTCAAAAACTTCTCCTGTCTTTTCTATTAGTCCAACAAAATCGAGTTCTACAAAATCGCCTTTTTTTATCATTTTAACAATGTAAGTTGTGGTTGGTTGTTGTTTTATAAAATTTTCCATTAGTTTTTTTGTTTAACAAAAACTTTATAAAGTATGGTTTAATCCCAGTTTTTTATGGCTAAGCAGAAGGTTGAGGTTTTAGTGGAAGGTGGAAAGGCAACAGCAGCTCCTCCTTTAGGACCAGCTCTTGGACCTTTAGGGGTAAATATCGGACAGGTTATTGCTGATATC
>CAZNLC010000084.1:0-3238 GCA_964573865.1 uncultured Methanosarcinales archaeon
ATACTAAATTTTTAGCGTCCTACACTAATTCGCAATACTCGTTACTTCGCAAAACTCTAAATCTACACTTCATTCAAACTTATTAAGTTTAGAGTTCTACTTAATCTTTCCTAACCTAAATAACTCAATTTCTTTGTTTCATCTTGTTTTGACTTTGCTTCTTGACTCTTTTCAAGAATATCCTTTATCCTCTTTTCGAACTTCTTAGCCTGCTCAAACAAAGGTTCATAATCAACCTTCAAACCCAAGTATTTATCTAACACTTTTATAACACGAGCAGCAGCATTACTATCAGGCAACTCAGATTGAGACTCTGCAAACAAAGAAACAACATTCCTTAACCTGAGAATCAGGGAAGAGGTTATTCCAAAGACAAGACCATTGGTCAAAAACTTAACACCAGCCTCCTCCAACAACTTCGGCTTATTCCTTGAATAATAATAAATATTAGAACCAACACCAGGAACACCGTCTATTGTTACAACTTCTCTTATTTTATGTTTATGAACAAAATTAGAAATCCTGGACGCAATCTTATTTTCCAAGCCAGATATTTTGTTAATCCCCTGAACAAGAACAAGCTTGTACCTATTGTTATAATAAAATGAAATAGGTTCAACAATTTTGGAATTATGAACAACGATTATAGGTAACATTTCATCCAAAAAAAGCCTACCAATCTTTTCAGTTTTCAAATGCTCTTGTAAGAACTCAACAGCAATGTTACCAACAAAACCAAAACTTGGAAAAGCAACAATCATAACTTTAGGTTTAATCCTCTTATCAATCTGCGGCATTCTAAACACCTCTTTTTCACACTAACAAAACCTGAAACTCAACGCTCTTTTAAAACTTTTGGTATTTTCTTAGTGCTCTTAGCAACATCCCACTTATAATGATGTAAGCCTCTATAATAATCAAGCATACCTAAAAATCTTGCAACGCCCTCCATGAACAAGCTGAAAACAATCTTGTCAACACTCCTCAAGTTGAGCTCTTTCATTAATAACCTAAGTATTAACAGGTTGTTCATAGTAGGAGCTTTGTAACCCTTTTTTTTCTTCAATTCCAAATGTCCACAGTATATTCTTCTCCTTTGCTTTATATAATCCTTTATTGTTTCAACTCCATGATTGTACACAACAGCGTCCTCTGCATAAAAACCATAAAAGCCCTTTGACAAAATCATACTGGCAATGTATTCCTCATCAACAGCAGTTTTTTCAACTGCTTTAAAAACATGCTTGAAAGCAATCATCTCACCAAACTTTGGACTTATCTTTGATATTTCATGATGCAACTTGTAAATTAAATTTACAGTGAAACCTAAATAAGTGTTTTGGGGATTTGTTGGAATAATATGAGAAGCAACAACACCAATCTTCTCACTTAACAAAGGCTTACAAAGCGATTCTATTGTAGAAGACTTTGGAATAATATCAGCACTTGACAACACTAAAAATTCACTCTTAGCAGCCTTTAGAAATCTATTGATAGCAAACCACTTCCCCCGCCTGTTCTTGTAACTTATTAATCTTACAATCTTCTTAGCTTTCTTGTTCTTTCTAATAAATAATCTTACCTTTTTGACAGTTGAATCTGTACTACCATCAGAAACGACTATTATCTCTTTAATCCTAACAGTATTGAGTTTTTGATTAAGCAAAGCATTCAACAGATTAACTATGTTATTTTCTTCGTTATAAGCAGGGATTCCAATACTCACTTCCATCTTTTTCTTGTTCTTCATAAAATTCAAAAAGATTTTTGAACATTAAAAATATTTCGGGGCAACTATAAAAATATGAGAAAGATTTTTAACCTATTCAAACACAACAATAAACATATGACAAATAAGAAGGCAAGGAAAAACAAGAAAAATCATAAAAAACAAACTGCAAGGAAACAAAATAAAAATCTATTCTTTAATATACTCCTAATTTCCTTACTCACTCTAATATTTATAAACACATACAGCATTCACTTCTCAAACCCTTACCCAATACATGTTGATGAATGGCACCACCTAGCACAAATAATAGCCGCTGAATCTGGAAAATTCAACTATAATCCTTACTTTGGAGAATACCACAGAGACTTAGAAATATGCTTTCACACCTTCTGGGCGTTTTTCTTTAAAGTAACAAAACTTAATGAGGTTTTGACATACTCTTTCCTACCAGCAATTTTCGCGGTTATAACAGCAATAACCCTTTATTTTTTGATGTTAAAAATAACAAACAAAACAACAGCGATTCTCTCGTTAATTGTTTTCTTAAGCTTAAAAAGCAGTGTGAACATACTCGGGATAAAATACTTCACACCACTAACAATGTCATTTCCACTACTACTATTAACCATAAACTACTTTATACAATTCACTCACGACAAGAAGATAAAAACCTTATTAAAAACAGCAATTTTGTACATACTGACATTTTTAATCTATCCACCAGCAGGAGTAATAATTCTACCAGCTTTTATTATTGAAATCCTGACAAACAAGGAATTGTTGAAAAAACACACTTGGTTAAAACACCTTGCAATAGCCACTATAATACTCTCCTTCCTCGCACTTATTTTTTTAGCAAAGAAGAACATGATAGAAGGATTGTTCTTGTTCAAACCGGGATGGACAGGCTATGAAGTAAAATACTCTATATCATCCCTCTTTGGAATTTTAACAACAACATTCTCACTAATAGGAATTATAACAACAATAAAAACACAAAAAAACCACTTCTTAACAACACTTGTAATAATTCCACTCTTCATTGTGTTCTTATTCAACAACTTTAACTTTACAATACTCGTGCCATACCAAAGAGCCATACAATTCTCACTATTATTACTAACACCACTTTCAGCGATAGGAATACACGAAACTCTCAATTACATAAAAAAGAAAACAAACAACACAATAACTGGAATAACCCTTTTAGTAATAATATGGTTAATCCTAACTCACGCATACCCTGAAGCTGATAATAAACAAACATACAATTGGAAAGTACTAAACAATCAAATGTACCTAAAACTTGACCAAATAAGACAAGAATACCCTGACTCAAGCATAGTGGTAATGACCCCTCTATACAACACACCTGCAATATACCCTGTTTCGAGGCAAAAAGCACAAGCACTAATACCAGCACAACTCGGAGCGAACTACAAGCAGGACGAGAGAATCATCGACAACATAAAATACTTCTCAAGTAAGATAACAGAGGAAGAAAAA
>CAZNLC010000085.1:0-3156 GCA_964573865.1 uncultured Methanosarcinales archaeon
TCTCCAAGTGTCATTCCTTGTAATGCTTGTTTTATCTGGTCAACTGCTAAGTCCTCTGGATAACCACCAACATAGCTTCCCTTGTCATTAATAACTGTTTTTGGAACTCCCATCACATTAAACCTCTGACTCCACTCTGGAAACTCTGATGCCTCAATAACCTGTCCGATGACCTTGTCAGAGTACATTGCGTATCTAAGAGCGATTGATGCTGATGTTGGACAGTGAGGGCATGTTGGTGTTACAAAAACATTCATTTTCATCTTTTCTTTTAAGCTGTTGAGGAATTCTATTGATTTTGCTGTTAGTCCTGGATTATTAGTTGACGCCCTTATTATCGTGTCTAGTAGTGTTGCAAACTCGTGTCCTGATGGGATTCCATAGTAAACAATCTTTCCCTTTATGTTCTTTCCAAGCAGCACAATAGCTGGTGCTTCTTCTAAACCCAAAACCTTTGCCTCTTTGTCTGTGTGAGTGTATATTGTGAGTTTGATTTTATTACTTATATCTGATAGTTCCTGAACAAGTTCTCTTATAACCTTATTAACAGGGTTTTCCTTATCAACATAAACAATACTTACCTCATCTTGTAATCTACCTAAAAGCTCCTTAACCTGATTTTTCGTGGCTTCGTCGAGAACCATGATTTTTCACCTCTAAATTCTTATGTTATTTTGTGTGCTTTATTTTTTCACAACCATTTTTGGGTTTTTACAGCACATTATAAAAGCTTTTTGAGTAGTGCTTTTTAAATCTTTGGTTTTTCACACCTATTACAAATTTTAGAAAATTTAATAAGAACCATTTTTCATCCAAAAATCTATGGATAAATTTATTAACAGGAATTTTGTGTATGCAGTTGTTGGTGCTTCTAAGAACAGGGAAAAGTACGGATTCAAGGTTTTAAAGGATCTAAAGGATGGTGGTTTTAGTGTTATTCCAGTTAATCCACATGAGAATTCTATTCTCGGATTAAGGGTTTATAAATCCTTGAGTGAGATACCAAGAAGGGTTGATGTTGTTATTACTGTTGTGAAACCAGTAGTAACTAAGGAGATTGTTAAGGAGTGTAAAAAGCTTGGGATCAGGAGGGTTTGGATGCAACCTGGTTCTGAGGATGAAGAGGCAATTGCTTTTTGCAGGAATAATGGGATTAATGTCGTGTTCAACACTTGCATCATGGTCGAGAAAGCTTCCAGCGATGTGTTAGATTTTAAGCCCTTACAAGAATTAAATGATTAATACAATAAAAACAAATAGTATTATAAAGAATATCCCAGTATACAAAATAGTAACATTTAAATATGATAAGTGTTTTTTACTCTTAAAAATAAAAAATAAAATAGAAAAATAAAAAAAGCTGAGAGATTTTATAATAAGAGAAAAGAGGTGGTCTGATGAAGAAGGCGCAAGCAGCTATGGAATTCTTGATGACTTATGGTTGGGCGATACTAGTAGTTTTAGTAGCAATAGCAGCGTTGGCTTACTTTGGTGTTTTGAGACCAGGACAGTATTTGCCGAGTAGTTGTATGATTGGCTCTGGATTTAGCTGTGATGACTTCAAGGTTGCGAGTAACGGGACTGCAACTGTTGTTGTGAGGAATGGTCTTGGCTCTACGATTACAAATGTAACCATGACCATTGAGAACCAGTGTACACCTGCTAATGTGCAACTTGCAGATGGTGCAACCCAAACATTCACTTGCACAGGAACAGCAGGAACATCAGGTTCTAAGTACAAACACGACATAACATTTGTTTACTCATTAGAGAATGGATTGAGCCATACACTGAAAGGTTCACTAACAACAAAGTACGAGTAAGTTAGCACAACATAAGATTGAATGAACACTTTTGTTTTTTTATTTTAATTTATTATTAATGCGTAAGCTCTTGTTTAGTTGGAGTTATCCTGAGAAATAAATTTGTGATTCCATCATGAAAAAAGCACAAGCAGCTATGGAGTTTCTATTAAGTTATGGTTGGGCGATACTAGTAGTTCTAGTAGCAATAGCAGCGTTGTCAGTAATGATTGTTAATCCATTGAGGATTACAACTAAGAGGGCTTGTTTTCTAGAAGCAGGATTTATTTGCGAGGATTTTAAGATTAGTAATTCAACTGCTATCTTTATAATAAAAAATAATAGAGTCAGTGATTTGAAGAATGTGGTTTTAACACTAGAAAGCCCTTGTGTTCCAATTACTAACTTAAGTTATGGTGAGAGTGTTGAGTTTAACTGCAGTGTTGAAGAGAAACCTGCAGGTTCTAAGTATGTTCATAGTTTGGTGTTAAATTATTCTACAGATGGTCTCTCACACCACAGTGTTGGTAAGGTTGTGGGTAGTTATGAGTAGAACACAGAATAATTATGAATAGAACATCATGAATAGAACATAATAAAATTAGAATATTAAGATAAAAATTTAAGGTAAAAAATAAGGATCTATGCGTAAATCCCAGCTTACTTCTTCATCCCAGGGAGTGGTCTCTTTACAGTTATTGGCAAAACTCCTTCTTTAAACTCGAGCTCTGCTATTCTCAAGGGATTGTATTTCAGCTCCTTTAATTTTTCATCACTAAGCTTCACTAAAAAAGGTGCTCCTAATGATAATTGGAGAGCTCTGCTTCCGAGCATTCTAACAATCTCGTACTTTGTATACTTTAACTGCTCTTCTTGCTTCACAGTTTTGCTCATAAAAACACCTTTTGATAAGTTTTATCAATTTTATTAATCTTTGAGTTCTTTCGTGTTTGAATTTGGAATCTTCTCATTATTATTAAGGTTTTCGGTTTGTTGTAAATCAAAATTTAATTCGTTTCAAAGGCTTTTTCAAGGGCTTTTCTCAAAACCTTTGATTTCTTGATTGCTATATCAACCATCTTCTTTGCTTCATCGATTGTTATTGGTGATTCCCCACCTTTCTGTAACGCCGTTATTACATCATCTTCTGTAACTGCAGCTGTTAATCTTGCATCCAAGATTTCTTCCTCTTCATTCGTCGGGTCCACTATCAATGCTTTTCCTATTTTCACAACTGTAACTGGCAGTGGTAATTTACTAATTGGAAGTTTTTTATCTGTGAGTTTTTTATAGTTTACAATTCTGCCGTCGTATTCTGGAAAAACAGTGTTTTTCAAAGCTGCTATTGCTGCTA
>CAZNLC010000086.1:0-3118 GCA_964573865.1 uncultured Methanosarcinales archaeon
CTGCTGAAGTTAGGGAGGATATAGAAGGTTTTAAGAGAGCTGTTGAGAGAGTAGCTTCCGCTTTTAGGAAAATTCCCAATTCTGAAACAGTAAGGTTAATATCACACTTAGATGCTGATGGAATTTCTGCAGTTGCGTTGATGGCAAAAGCCCTCAACAGACAGAACATGATGTATTCCATGAGCATCCTCCCACAATTAAAGGCCGAAGATGTTAAATTGTTAGCAAATGAAAATCATAAGTATTATGTGTTCACTGATTTGGGTTCTTCACAATTAAGTTCTATGCTGAATTACTTGAAAGGCAAAGTAATCTTTGTTTTGGACCACCATCAACCTGAGGATGTTGACAATGAAAAATTACTCGAGAACAATATTTATCATGCTAACCCACACTTATTCTCAATAGATGGTTCTACAAAAATATCTGGTGCAGGAGTTACATTTTACTTTGTCAGAGCCCTTAACACAAAGAATGAGGATTTAGCTCATATTGCAATTATTGGAACAATAGGTGATGTTCAAGAACCAATGGGCTCAAAACTTAACCAAGAGATTGTTGATATTGCTAAAAAGCACAATAAGATAAAGGTAATTAGGGGTTTAAGAATATTCGGGGCTCAAACAAAACCACTGCATAGGGCTTTGGTCCAAAGCACTGACTTTTACATACCAGGAGTCACAGGTTCTGAATCAGGGGCAATTCAATTCTTGAAGCAGCTTGAGATAGAACCGAAGGAAAATGGAAAGTGGAGGAGAATCATTGATTTAAAAGATGAGGAGTTAAAGAGGTTGGTTGAGGGAATTATAATGATGCGTTTTGGGGAGGAAAATCCAGAAGATATACTCGGAAATATATACTTGTTGAACGATGAGGAAGAGGGTTCAACTCTGAAGGATGCTAAGGAGTTTGCAACTGTTCTAAACGCTTGTGGCAGGATGGGGAGGGCTTCACTTGGAGTTGGTGCTTGTTTAGGTGATAAAAGACTGAAGGTAATGGCTGTTGAAGCGTTGAATGACTACAGAAAAGAACTTGTTTCTGCACTGAAGTGGTTTGAGAAGAATCGTAACTCTGAAAAGGTCGTTGAGGAACCAGGATTCTTAATAATAAATGCTGGAGAGGAAGTTTTATCAACTATAATTGGAACTGTAGCTTCAATAATATCGAGGTCAAGTGCCATTCCAAAGAACACATTCATAGTTTCAATGGCCAGGATGATGGACGGCCACACAAAAATATCTATAAGGTACTCTGGAAGTCGTTCAACATACTCTAATGAAATAAATCTCAAGGAAATATTACAGAGGGTGATTGTCAAGTTTGATGGTGAGGCAGGAGGTCATGTTAACGCTGCTGGTGCTTACATAAAGACAGAGCAAGAACAAGCTTTTATAGATCACATTAAGAGTGTTTTGAGGAGGGTTTCAGTAGAGGAGAGAATTACCTAATTAATATATAAGCAAAAATATATTGTAGAAAATATAAATCTTTTTAAATCTTTTCAAACAGCAATAATCAAAAGGTTGTTAAAAAAACTAAATATTTATAAATGAGAAGTGTTTTCCAAACACTATAAAAAAGAGTTTGTGAAAGACTTTGTCAATCATTGCAATCAAACTAAAATTTTAAATCACAATTGTGAGGGGGGTAGAATGGATAACAAAAAGATTTTCAATGTTCTTTTTAGAGAGAAACCAGCAATGCTTCTCGTGGAATTAAGAAATGCAAAATCAGAAATCTACGCTTCTTCATTAGCAAAAATTATTGATTGCACATACTCTCATGTTGTAAAGATACTCCAGGAAATGCACAAAGCAGACCTTGTGAATTTCAAAAAACAAGGAAGGTTAAAACTACTCACACTAACAAAGAAGGGTGCTGAAGTAGCTGCTCATATAGACTCAATAAGAAATCTTTTGCAATGAATCTTACAGTAAATTTTTGAAAATAATACTTTAATAAATTCTCTAATAGAATTACAATGACTTTACAATAAAATTACAAGTTTTCTTAATCCCTTACACCTCTTTGTAGAATTGAACTGTTCACTCTAAAAATTCAACATCGTCAACAATACCGTCTGAATCCAAGTCAATACCTACAACAACCTTTGCTGAAATTTTAGGATTAAGAGCATTTCCAAACTTCACCTTGTCAAAGTGTTTTAAGAAAGCTACAATAGCAGCCCTTGTTCCAGAGTAACGTTTTCCAGCAATGACAAGGACTTGTTTTTCCTTATTAAAAGGATTCCTTGCTTTAACAATAACACCTATTTCCTCCTCAACATAAACCTTCTTAGAAATATCTGAGTAAACACTCCAAGAGTGATTCTTTCTAAAACGAATAGGCAGTGCTTCATTGACCTTCTCAGTAATTTTATTAACAACAGGACCACCAATTAGAATGAGGTTTTGCTTTAAATCAGAGTCCCTCGCTTCAGTATCCAACTTAACATTCAAACCAGGAACATAAGTCAGGAATGTTCCCAAGAACAAGGCAAAGTCAATACCATAGTAACCATCCCTGCTGCGAGCTTTTTCAGGACCATGAGGGTCAGGGCTTCCAACTATTATCCGAGCGTTCAACTGACCGTCCTTAATGAAGTCATCCAAGAATGAACTTTGACTCCTAACAAATAATTTTTGTGCAGGTTCAAAATCCCTAAGTTTAAAGAAAAAGGATGGTTTTTCCAGAGCGTAAATCTTGGCAATAGAACCTGCTTTCTCCTCTCTTTTAATCACCTTAATGAAACCTGATTTTTCAAGGTTGCGAATATGATAGTAAACCTTTTGCTCATGAACCTTGAGTTTCTTAGCAATCTCAACTGGATAGCTCGGTTTCTCAGATATCAATTTCAGTATCTTAATAGCTAACTCAGAACCAACAAGTTTCATTAACCTCGGCTTCACCTCTTTTGTTGGTAAACTAAAGACAAGGTTTTTATCCTTCTTAACTATGAACATAGTTGTCAAAAACAAACAATTGTTTAAAAAATTTTCTTTATTTGTATTAAAATTATTTTTTAAGTAGAGTGAATACCAAGCAGTTAACAAGAGCAGAATGAAGGTTTTGTTACTTAATAGTAATAGTAACAGTAAAATATTTAAAGGAGTGGTTA
>CAZNLC010000087.1:0-3069 GCA_964573865.1 uncultured Methanosarcinales archaeon
TTCCTTATTAACAAACATTATTTTCCCCTTAACTTTGTAACCATCAACCCCCATTATAGAGTAAGCTAAAGAAGTTTTTCCAGAACCATTCTCACCTATAATTGCAAATATTCTCCCTTTTGTTGAGAAGGAAACATTTTTTAGTATTGTTGTTCCATTCTTCTTTAAAGTTAGATTTTTAACTATTAACATAAACACTTCCCCCAGGTTTATTTTGCGATGTTTAAGAGTTTAGTGCAAATGTTGCAATCCTTTTTAACACTCTTGTCGTACCTTTTGTGGATTTTACACAACAAGCCTTTTTTTCTCACTGAAATACAAAGTTTTTGTATTTCCATTGTTGGACATTTTCCAGAAGCTATGTTTTCAGCAGCTTTTTTTACTTCGTTGTTAATCCCTCTTATCCTGATAAAAGCTCTTTTGCCATTTAGATACTGTGATACAGCTGATTTTGTAACTCCAAGTTTTTTAGCTATTTCACTCTCGCTTAATCCTCTTCTCAAGAGAGCTGTTGCCAAAGATTTTCTTAAAGCAGGCAATATATACCACACTTCAACTTCCTGCGGCTGCATTTCGTTAACTATAGTTAACTTCTATAAAAAACTTTCTGTTAAATCAAAACATTTATAATTATGCGTTTATACCACTGTCCAATCCGAGGTGGTTATGATGACAAGACATCCAAAACACAAAAAGTCTAAAGCTAACAAAGCCAAGAGTAAAAGTGAAGAATCAAAACAGAAGAAACACAAAGCATTAAAAGCTGAAAAATCAAAATTACAAATTCGCATAAAGAAGAAACATTTAACATACTTAACTCTTGGAGTGATTGCTCTAATCGCTATAATTCTTGCAGTAACACTAAAACCTAACCTACCAATACAACCCCCAGCACAAAAAAAGGCAAGTGTTGACCTATTTGTTATGAGCATGTGTCCTTATGGAAGTCAAGCTGTCAAAGGATTAGTCCCTGCAGTTAAGGATTTAAAAGAAGTGCAATTAAATCTTTACTTCATAGCAAACAACAACTCTGATGGTTCGTTCTCAAGTTTACACGGTGATGATGAGGTTAATGAGGATTTAAGACAAGTTTGTGTTATGAAGCACTATCCTAACAAGTGGATGGACTATGTTTATTGTATAGCAAACAGATACACAAAAACTTACAAATCACCGCAGACATTTTGGGAGGATTGTGCTAAGGAGTCTGGTATTGATGCTTCAAAAATTGAGAATTGTGCAAACTCTGATGAAGGCAAAAATTTGCTTTTAGAAAACATAAAGAAAGCAAATGAGCTTGGAATTGGAGCGTCACCAACCATTTTTATAAATAACAATTCTTACTCTGGACCAAGAGACAAATTGTCTTTTGAGAGAGAGATTTGTAGTGAAGTTAACAACACAATAAAAGAATGCAGCAGTGTTCCAGAGGCGAAAGAAGTCAATCTTATTGTTCTCAATGATGAGAGGTGTAAGGATTGCGATGTGACAGGATTAGTTTCTTCCTTGAAAACATTGTTTTCAAAGCTTAAAGTTGTAAGTTTAGATTATAGTAGTGAAGAAGGTAAAAAACTTTATGAGGATTTGGGAATAAAATACTTACCAGCTTTAATATTTGATGAAACTGTCAAAGAAGGAGAGGGTTACTCAAGAATCGTAAGGTACCTGCAAACACTACCAAACAATAAGTTCTTGTTGAGGATAGGGGCAAGCTTTGATCCAACAAAAGAAATTTGTGATAATGGAATAGACGATGATAATAATTCATTAGTGGATTGTGAGGACCCTTACTGTTCAGAACAAATCGTTTGCAGAGAAGAATTAAAAAATAAACTTGATTTGTTCGTTATGAGCATGTGCCCTTACGGTGTTAGAGCAGAGCATGCTTTAAAAGAATTTTTGGATAATGTGAAAGATGTCAACTTGAGCATTCACTTTATAGCGAGGGAGAACTCTGATGGTTCATTTTCAAGTTTGCACGGTACTAACGAGGTTAATGAGGATCTAAGACAAGTTTGTATAATGAAATACTACCCAAAAACTTATATGAATTATATATGGTGTCAATCACAGCATTACCTTAATGGTGAGGATATATCAAAGACTTATGAGAGTTGTTTACAAAACAACAGTATGGATTTGTTGTTAATAAAGAAGTGTTCAGAATCAAGTGAGGGCAAGGAATTATTGAGGGAAAACTTAAAACTAACAAACGCTTTGGGAATTGGAGCTTCTCCAACATGGCTTGCCAATAACAAATACCAATTTTCAGCTTTGGATTCAGAAACAATAAAACAGAACTTTTGCGCTTACAACAATGTTTCAGGTTGTGAAAAAACACTGACAAAAACAAATGTTCCTGGAGGTCAATGCTAAATAATTTTTTATTTTAATTTTCTATTGATTTTAACAAATTTTATTAATTAATAGTTCTTTTCAGAGTTTATGAATATCAACTCAGTTATTGTAAGATACTCAGAAATAGCTACAAAGGGTAAGAATAGGGCGGATTTTGAGAAAAATCTTGTTAGAAACATAATTAAATCATTAAAGTACAATCATGTGACCTATAAGAGTATTAGAAGAGTTTATAGCAGGATTGTAGTGGAGTTAGGAGATGAAAATATTGTAAGTATTAACTCTATTAAGGATTCTCTAAAGAAGGTTTTTGGTGTGGTAAACTTCAGCTTTGCAGAATCACATCCTTTAAATATTAAACTCATGAAGGAGAAAGCACTCCTCTTATACAAGGAAGCTCAGCTCGAAAAAAAATTGAAAATTTCCTTCAGAATCTCAACACAACGTATAAACAAATCATTTGAGAAAACCTCACAAGAGATAAATGAGGAGTTGGGAGCTTTTATTGTTGACAACACAAATGCAAAAGTAGATTTAAAAAATCCTGACATAAATATACATATTGAAATCTTAGACAAAGCATACTTCTTTCTAAAAAAGGAACAGGGTTTGTCAGGACTTCCAGTAAACAAAAACAACAAATTCATCATAAGTTTAAGGGATGATTACAGCATAGTAGCAGCTTATTTGATGATGAGAAGAGGTTTATAT
>CAZNLC010000088.1:0-3068 GCA_964573865.1 uncultured Methanosarcinales archaeon
TCTGTTGTTCCAACAGGAACTGTTGTTTCTATAACAACCAAGTCCTTTTTCTTAAGGATCTTTCCAACACTTCTAACAGCATTCTCAAGTATTGAATAATCAGGTTCTTGGTTTTTATTAATGAACAATGGAACAATGATTATGAATGCTTTGCAGTTCTTAGCATCTTGGTAATTTGTTGTTGCGATTAAGGATTTACCACCATATTTTTTTAATAAACCAAAGAGTTCTGGTTCTTCAGGTATTAGGTTCTTACCAGAGTTAATCATTGATACCTTTTTTTTGTCAATGTCAACACCAATAACCTTAAAATTGCACTCAGTCATCCTTGCTGCAAGTGGTAATCCTGCCTTCCCCAAGCCAACAACACAAACAGGTTTCATTTTAACCTCACCACTCTATTGTTCTTGACAGATTCAATGAATTTTATAACTATCTTCAAGTTTTCTAATCCTACCTCTCCAGAAACGAGCGGCTCTTTTTTCTGCTTTACAGCATTAATAAAGTGCAGTATTTCATTCCTTAAGGGTTCTTTCTTATCTATCTTATACTTTATCATCCTACCCTCTGTAACTCCTCTCAAGACTTCTTCATAAGTTGGTTTTCCAACAAAATAAGCATTCTCATAAAAGAACAAATCTTGCGTTATAAAATCAATCCTAAACATCCCATACTCTCCAACAATTCTCAACTCTCTAATCTTTGTTGGTGTCACCCAATTCGTGTGGAACAAAGCTATTGTTCCTGTCTTGAACTTCGCAATTCCAAAGAATAAATCTTCTCTGTCAGTGTTTATTTTTGGCGTTGCAACACCGAACACTTCTTTAATATTGTCATTCAACAAGAATCTAACAGTATCAACATCATGGATTGTTAAATCGGTGATAACACCAACATCTCTAATTCTTGGAGCAAAGGGTCCTACTCTAACAGCACTAATCTCTAGTATCTTACCAAGCTCATTGTTTAATATGCGTTGTTTCGCCTCTAAAACAGCAGGGTTAAACCTTTCAATATGACCAATCATCAATTTTACCTTATTCTTCCTTGCAACCTTTATTATTTCCTTTGCTTCTCTTATCGTTGGGGCTATTGGTTTTTCAAGCAAAACATTAATTTTCTTGTTCAGAACATCAACAGCTACCTTTTTATGAAATCTTGTTGGAACAGCAACACTAACAATATCTGGTTTTTCCTTTCTTATCATCTCTTTATAATTATCATAAGCTTTACAACCGTACTTCTTAGCATAACTATTTGCTAATTCCTTATTAATATCACAAACCCCAACTAACTCAACATCATCAATTTCAGCGTAGTTTCTAATGTGATTTTGACCCATTGACCCACAACCAATAACACCAACTTTTAGCATAAAAACACCTCCTAAAATTTTGTGAAGTTAACTTCACATTTATCTATAGTTTTGTGAAGTTTACCTCACATTTCTTTGATATCATCGTCAAGCAAAAACTTCCATAAGGGTTTGTACACTACTTTTATCCCACTCTTTCTTGCACTACTCTCTTTGTTCCATGTTATTATTATAAGATTTTTACATTTTAATTCTTTACACGCTTTTAATCCATTCTTCAATTCCCTCTCTGGAATTCCATTGTTATCATAAACAACTTGAACAACCCATTTTATTCTGTTATTCCTCTTTATAACAAAATCAACCTCTTTGTTATCGTCACTCAAATAATAATATAAAGGGAAAGCTCTTCTCTTTAGTTCTATAGCAACAGTATTCTCCATTAACCTACCAAAGTCCCTGGAAGAGCTTGCCTTAAAACTGTTTATTATGCCAGTATCAATGCAGTAGATCTTCCTTAGTGATAACTCTGATTCCTTTGGTTTTGTTGAGTACTTCTTGCTTGTTATGAACAAATAAGCCTCTTCAAGATAGTATAAATAGTTTTTTATCGTATGGACACTAATGCCTAAATCCTTTGATAGTTTTCTAAAACTTATCCTTGAGGAAAAGTAATTCATTAATAATAAAGCCAGTGTTTTTATCTCATTAGGGTATCTTAGGTTGTGTCTTTGTGTGATATCCCTCTCAACAATTGTTCTGAATATCTCCCTGTAATATGAGTTTCTTAATTCCTTCTTGAAATCATTGATTATTACTTCTGGAAAACCACCCATTAACATATACTTCTCTAATGCTCTCTTTAACACACCAATCCCAGCATCTCCTTGTTTTACTCCTATTTTCCTCGCTCTTAAAAACTCTCTGAAACTAAAGGGCAATAATTCTATTGGGAGTGACCTTCCACCAAGGTGGGTGCTTAGTTCTTTGCTTAATAATTTACTATTGCTTCCTGTTATTAATACATTATAACCAAGCCTTTGTAATCTATTCACGAACAACTCCCACCTCTTTATGTTTTGAATCTCGTCTAACATTATCTTCTTTCTCTTACCAAAGAGTTCATTACAATATTCTAATAAATAACCAAGTTGTGTTGGTCTTAGTGTTGATAGAACTTCATCATCAAAGTTTATATAATAAAAATCCTTCTTCAGAGATATTAGTCCAAGGGTTGTTTTTCCTGCTCTTCTTGGTCCTATAATCGACTTTATTAGGTTAGTCTTCATTAACTTAGTAACCTCTTCTTGTTTCTCCCTATGTACAAGATTCTTCTCTGTGATTTCTTTTCTTACCTCTTCTTGTTCTATCAACCTCCTCTTTATCAATTCTAGATTCATAGAAGCATCAATATTCCATGTATTTATAAATCTTTCTTTTGTGAACTTAACTTCACATTTCTTAATACTTTTGTGAAGTTTATTTCACATTTATTTTGAGAGTTCTTCAAAAGCATTTATAATATAATTGATGTCATCCTCACTAACATTTGGGTGAACAGGTAAACTTAGTATTTCATCAGTCAATCTCTCTGTTATAGTTAGGTTAACTTTGTAACCAAGTTCTCTGTAGATTTTTTGCTTATGAATTGGTATTGGATAATAAACACCAACACCAATACCTCTCTTCTTTAACTCATCAACCAACTCATCCCTTGAGAGTTTAAAATCCTTTGTTATCCTAATAGTGTATT
>CAZNLC010000089.1:0-3040 GCA_964573865.1 uncultured Methanosarcinales archaeon
TAAAAAATTAAATAGTGTAAAATAATGTAAAATTAAGTTTAGAGTGGTTGGTTCTTCTACAAATCAGTGTATGGTGAGAAATACACCACTGCATCTCTCATTATTATCCTCTTAGCTTTATCTACTGAGATCATAGCACCGTACTTTTGTTTGTAAAAATTTAGAGGAGCTCCTACTTCTGGTCTGACAGTGTTTACATCATAACCAAACAACCCATGATAAATTTTTTCAAAATCACCAAATTTTATCTGGTATTCACCATCCAACTTCTTAATTTCTCTTATTATTTCCTCATCCTTCCCTGATGCTATAACAGAAGGGTTCCTCCTAATCTCGTCTAACACTTTAGTTAACAAATCCTCTTTTCCTAACACAACAGCCATATTATCACCTGTATTACTTTATCATATCTTATCTTATGAAAGATGAAATATTGGATTATAAAAATTTTAGGTGTAACAAGTCAGTAGCAACAACATATAATTGGTTTACAAAACAACTTAAATCAAATAATTTTTCAACAATAGAAAACTATATTAAAGAACACAAACATAAATACAGATTAACACAGCAAATTAACACAAATATAGTACAGACTTGGGGGTGTTGTTAGTGGTTATGAAGAAAAACTTTGAAAAACCCTTTTTGTTGGTAATAGATGGGAACGATGCATCTGGAAAGTCAGTGGTGGAAGAGGAGATAAAGAATTTATACTATAAAAATGGTCTGTATGTTGCAGACTTAAGGGATTTTGGAAAGCACCCTTATCATCACAGCACTAACTCCTTCCACGATGAAATTGGATACCCAGGAGAAAATGATCTCGAGGAACTTCCTGTTTTGATAATAGAAGAGCCTACATACACAGGAATCGGGAGGGTGATAAGAGAGGAAATAATTAACAAGAAGAATAATTATCCTGTTATCACACAAGCCAATATGTTCTCTGCTGATAGGTTTATACTATTTAACAATGTTATTATTCCAGCTCTCAATCTAAAAAAACATGTGGTAGAGGGTAGGAGTGTGACAACATCATTAGTCTACCAACCTCTTCTATCAGAGATGAGAGGGGAAAAGCAAAGAGTAACTGTTGATTATATACTCAGCCTTCCAGGGAATCAAACCGCCCTAAACTACCCAGCAGACATATACCTAATACTACACTCTAAAATTGAAGATATTATGAAAAGGCTTGACAACAGGAAAGAAACAAAGAATGATAATTCTGTTTTTGACACAAAAGAATTTCAGAGTAGAGCATTAAAGATATACCTAGGAGAAACACCACTGTATGATCATATCACACTAGAAGAATTCTTGACAGAAATCAATCCAAAGAGGGAAGGTGTTGTTAGGAAAATAAAGCCAAAGTATGTGCTTTTGAGCACAGAAGGAACTGTTGAAGATACAAAGGAAAGGGTAAGGAATTTCTTTAATAATTATATAAAACCATACTTAGAAAAATAGTAAGTTTTTTAAATACTCACTTATCCCCACCAATAAGGGTTTAGAGGTTCTGAGTAAGGGTTACTTATTCAAAGGAGGCAAGATTATGAGTGAAATAAGCTTAGTGGAAGAAGTTCCTGCTCAGGAGCTTATAGAAAAGGTTGCTGAAGAGTTAAAAAAGATTGAACATGTAAAACCTCCAGAGTGGGCTAAATTCGTGAAAACAGGCGCTCACAAGGAGAGACCTCCTTTGAGGGAGGATTGGTGGTATATCAGGTCAGCAGCTGTGCTAAGGTCAATCTACAAACTTGGACCAATAGGAGTTTCAAAGCTGAGAACAAAGTACGGTGGTTTAAAGAATAGGGGTTTCGCATCAGAACACTTTAGAAAAGGTTCTGGAAGCATAATAAGAAAGATACTGCAACAACTTGAGAAGTCAGGATTGATAAAACAAGGTGCGAAAGGGGTTCATAAGGGAAGAATGCTCACAAAGGAAGGTTTTGAACTCCTAAAAAAATGTGCTAAAGAAGTAAAGTCAAAGATAAAAGAATAATGAAAGAGTAAAAATGATTCCAAAGAAAGTACCAGTAAACCAATTATCAGGAGTTAATAATGAAAGGCTCAATGAGGAACTAAGGCTTCAACAGGAGATAGCCATGCTTGAAAGCATGGTGAAGAAAAAACTCACAAAGGAAGCATTACTGAGGTATGGTAATGTTAAAGCAGCACACCCACAGCTCGCACTCAACCTAATACTCATACTATCAAACCTAATCCAAACTGGGAAGGTTGATGTTATAGATGATGCTCAACTAAAAGACGTACTCTTAAAATTAAACTCTCAAAAGAAAGATTTTAGAATAATGAGAAAATGAACAGGTTTTAAAGATGAGTAGCAACAAAACACTAAGTGAAAAAAAGGTACTCTCAAAACAGCACAGAAGAGCAAGGTGGCCTCCATTTTGGACAGTGCTTAAGAAGTTTGCAAAAGGTCGTAGAGTACACCCTGCTCGTTATACAAGAGTTAAGAGGAGTTGGAGGAGGACGAAGATAAAGGATTAAGGTGCTTATCATGATTGAAAGGACTTACAATATACCATTAAGGAAGGAATTCCAAAAAGTTCCGAGGTATAAAAGAGCTAAAAAAGCAATTATTGCTGTCAAGGAATTCTTAGGCAAGCACTTGAAACAACCAGACCACAGAAAAATAAAGCTTGGAGAACACCTAAACCTGGAGATTTGGAAACACGGCATAAAAAACCCGCCGCACCATATTAGGGTGAACGTGAAGAAAACAGATGAGGGAGTCGTCTTCGCAGAGTTGTTCGGTTATGAGATAAAAATGCCTGAAAAGAAGGAGAAAAAAGAGAAGAAGGAAAAGAAGAAGGAAGAGAAAGCAGGTGAGGAAAAAACTGCTAAAAAAACAACCGAAGCAAGTCCAACTGCGGAAAACCTTGAGAAACTGACAGTTGAAAAACCAAAATTTGAGGAAGAGGAGACAAAAACTGAAAAAGCAGAGGAGAAGACTCCAGAAAAGACAGAGCAAGAGAAGAAAAATCCTCAGAAATCAAAATCAAAGAAGAATAAGAGT
>CAZNLC010000090.1:0-3033 GCA_964573865.1 uncultured Methanosarcinales archaeon
AATCATTGTTCTGGGCTGACCAGATTGCTAAGAAGGTTGTTGAGAGGAAGAAGTTTCATTACCTTAACAAGGAAATAAAAAAGCCGGATGTCTTTACTGTTAAAACATCTGCTTCTTTGTCTGGTGTTTTGCATATTGGTAGGTTGAGTGATACTATAAGGGGGGATTCTGTTTTTAGGGCTTTGAAGGATTTGGGTGTTAATGCTAAACTCATTTGGGTTGCTGAGGATATGGACCCTTTAAGGAAGGTTCCAAAGGGTGTTCCAAAGGAATACTATGATTATATTGGAATGCCTGTTACTGATGTGCCTGACCCCTTTGGTTGTCATGATAGTTATGCAGAACACTTTGCTTCAGAGTATATGAGTGTTATTGACAAGTTCGTTCATTCTGACATGAAGAAGTATTCTATGAGGGAAGAATACAAAAAGGGGAGTTTCAGGCCTTACATAAAGAAAATCATGGAGAATATTGATAAGGTTAGGGAAATATTGAATAAGTATCGTGATAATAAACTTGGACCTGATTGGAGTCCTTGGAAACCTGTTTGTAAGAAATGCGGCAAGATAGCAACAACAAGGGTTATTGAAGTTAAGGATGGGAAGGTTCATTATGTTTGTGAGGATTATAACTTTAAATCAACAACAGCAAAGGGTTGTGGTTATGAAGGATGGGCTGACCCATTGGTTGATGATGGTAAGTTAATGTGGAAGTCAGAATGGGCTGCTCAATGGGCTCGTTGGGGTGTTGTTAGTGAGGGAGCAGGTAAAGAGTATCAAGTTCCAACATCAGCGTTTTGGGTTAATGCTGAGATTGTTGAGAAAATACTTGATTATCCAATGCCAGAGCCAATATTTTATGAGCACTTAATGATTGATGGGGTTAAGATGAGTGCTTCTCTTGGTAATGTTGTTTATCCAAAGGATTGGTTAGAGGTAGCACCTCCAGAGTTGTTGAGGTTTTATTATAACAAGAGGTTGATGAAAACAAGGAGTTTCTCTTGGAAAGACCTGCCATTATTGTATGATGAGTTTGATAATGCAGCGAGTGTTTACTTTGGAATGTTAAAGTTGGATAATGAGAAGGAAGAGAAACACATAAAACGCCTTTATGAAATATCTGCTTTGAGGATTGAGAAACCATTGAGCATGAGGTTCAGTCATGCTGTTGTGATAGCACAATTGTTTGATGACAAAGAAAAGATTATTGAGTCATTGAAGAAGACAGGGCATTATGAGGAAGAGTTTGAAAATAGGATTTTTGAGAGGATAAACTATGCTAAGAATTGGGTTAAGAAGTATGCTCCAGAGAATTATAGGTTTGAACTTCAATTAGAACCAAAAGTAAAGCTTAGTGATGAAGAAAAACTTATTGTTAAGGATGTAATTGAAGCATTGAAGAGTAAAAGCTTGGATGAGAAGGAACTTCACAGGAAATTCTATGAAATAGCAGAATCCCACAACATAAAAACAAAGGATTTCTTCAAACTAATGTATGGAATACTCTTGAACAAAGATAGGGGTCCAAGGTTAGCACACTTCTTAATAAGCTTAGGAGATACTGCTTTGGAGATACTGAACAAGGTTGTTGAGTGAGTGATTAATTTGTTGAGTGAGATTAGTGGAACAAAAATTTTAAATCATTATTCTTATTCTTGTTTTTCATGATTATAAGGATTGCCAAAGAAGAGGATGCAAAACAAATCGTTGAGATACTAAAAGATACCCCTGAAATTAGGGATAGTGATGAGTCACAACTTGATCCATTAGTTAATGAGGATTATATCAAAAGTTATATCAATGATAAAGCGCATTCTCTTTCTATTGTTGCTGAGGATAATTCACATATTGTGGGTTTTATTATTGCTGAAATCTGGCCTAAGCAGAAGTATTCCTACTTAGGTTATATTATTGTGAGAAGGGATTTTATTGGTAAGGGTGTTGGAACTAAAATGTACTTAGAGTATGAGAGGATTCTTAGGGAGAGGGGTTTTTCAAGCGTGGAACTTCATGTTGGAGTTAATAATGAGAGAATGCAAGGTTTCTGTGAAAAACACGGCTTTAAAAAGGGCTTGTTGTTTTACTATTATTCTAAGGAGTTATAATAACAATATAATGGGTGGGTTTGTCGGGATTGCCTCCCGTGGGGCTAAACACCAACCTATCAAAGCTGAAGCTTCAATAAGTAAGTATTTAGCCTCTCGACCCCACCCATTCGCAATATTAACCAAAGATGAAAAATAAAAGAGCTATAAACCCATTCAAAACAAATTAGAGATAATCCTAATTATTTGTACATCTAACTTATATTTAAATTTTTCTCAGGATAAATAAAATAAGAATACTAAGTTTGAATAGTATGGTATATTCTATAAAAAAGCAGCTGAGACAAGTTAAGATAAACCAGAACACCATAAAGAAATGCTGAATGCTCTTATTAAAAACAACAAGCAAAGAATACATCCTGAATTATTATATATCCTGAAAGAAATTTATTTGATAGATGGATAATCATAATAATTCTTCATTTATTTCTTATCATCAATGCTCCTTACACAGTTTCTCAACAAACCTTTGGTCTGCTTCTGTAATATCATACTTCTTGTTTTTAAAATCATCAATGCTTACCCAAGCATAATCATTTATCCCGTCCCTTTTTATTCCATCTTCAGGCCCGTGATATTCACAATGATAAGCAACTAAAACAATATGCTTTTTAATTGTTTCACCATCTTTTTCTTTTTCGTAAACAAAGCTTGAAACATCAAAGACATCCTTTACTTCAATATCAATACCGAGTTCTTCCTTGATCTCTCTCTTCAAACAATCCTCAAGAGTTTCTCCTAACTCGAGTTTTCCACCAGGGAATTCCCATCTCAAACCATTATGAGCACCTGGTTTTCTCTGTGTTATTAAGTATTCTCCTTTCTTGTTCTTTATAATGGCAGCAGTTACTAATATTGGATGTTCTGGCTTGTAAATTTCATTTATAGCAGTATGGTTCATAACAACCTCACTTCCCCAGTTACTTCAT
>CAZNLC010000091.1:0-3010 GCA_964573865.1 uncultured Methanosarcinales archaeon
TTTATAACCGCATTTACTATAGTTTTTTTGTTTTATTTTTTATTGATTAAGCCAGTAAGATTGAATAAGAGGAAGGTAAGATGAAACTCTGTTTTATAGTTGGAACCCGTCCGGAAATAATAAAGATGGCTCCTATAATCAAGGAATGCCAGATGAGAAAGATAAATTTTTTTATAGTTCATACTGGTCAACATTATAGTTATAATCTTGACAAGGTTTTTTTTGAACAACTTAATCTTCCAGAGCCAAAGTATAATTTGAATGTTGGTTCAGGAACACAGGCAGTTCAAACTGCTAAAGCCTTAGTTGGTATAGAGAAAATTCTTTTTAGGGAAAAACCGGATGTTGTTTTGGTAGAAGGTGATACAAACACTGTTTTGGCAGGGGCGTTGGCAGCTGCGAAGTTACATATTAAAGTTGGGCATGTTGAAGCTGGACTCAGGAGTTATTTTAAGTTCATGCCTGAGGAAATAAACAGGATTTTAACAGACCACTGTTCTGATTTTTTATTCGCTCCAACTAAGAAGGAATCTTTGATTCTAAACTCAGAAGGGATTAAGAAGAATGTTTTTGTTACTGGAAACACTATTGTAGATTCTGTTTTACAAAACATAAAAATCGCTGAGGAAAAATCAAATATAATGAGAGAATTAGGCTTAACACCTAAAAAATATTTTTTGATAACAGCTCACAGAATGGAGAATGTTGATGATAAAAATAGACTTAAGAACATGCTTCTCAGTTTTAGATTATTGTACAAGAAATTTAAGTTAAGAATGTTGTACCCAATACACCCAAGGACTTTAAAGATGATAAAAAAATTCAAGTTTAAAATTCCAAAGGGAGTTGAGATTCTTAAGCCATTAAGTTATCTTGATTTTTTAACACTTGAAAAGAATGCACTCTTAATACTAACTGATTCTGGTGGAGTACAGGAAGAAGCTTGTATTCTAAGAGTTCCTTGTGTTACTCTTAGAGATAACACTGAAAGGCCAGAAACAGTGGAGGTTGGAGCTAACACAATTGCTGGTGTCAGACCAAAAAGTGTTGTCAAAGCTGTGGAGAAGATGATTAGTAAAAAGCCTAATTGGAGAAATCCTTTTGGTGATGGGAAAAGTGCTTTTAAGATTATCAACATTATTGAAAAGAATTTAAGTTTCTAACCCAAAGTTATTATTGAAACATATTTCTTAATATTAATCTCATTATAATTCTGAAACCATTTAAGGTGCTTTGACCTTTTCTTATTGAGTAATCAGTGTATATTGTTTTTATTGGAACCTCTTTCAACCTTAACTTGTTCTTCTTAATCTCTCTAAAAAATTCTGATGAGACCTCCATACGATTCGCTGTTATTCTTATTTTGGAAGCAGCCTTCCTTGACAATGCCCTAAGACCTGATTGAGAGTCTGTTGTATGAATGTTAAACAATGCATAAGTGATAAGATTAAGGATTTTTATTCCGAAACGTCTTATCATCAAGTGAAAATTAAGCTTTTGCTTTCTCAAAAATCTTGAGCCGATGACAAAATCAGCCTTTCCATCAATTATTGGCTTCACAACACTCTCAATGTCACTAACATCGTGTTGTCCATCAGCATCAAAAGTTACTATGATCTCAGCTCCAAGCTTTAAAGCAGCACTTATTCCAGTGTTCAAAGCACCACCAAGTCCTCTGTTTATTATATGGTCTAAAACTAAGACCCCTTTTGATTTTGCAATCTTTGATGTTTTATCCTTACTCCCGTCATTAACCACTATTATATTCTTATAACCTTCTTTTTTCAACGATGCAATAACATTACCTATACTTTTCTCCTCATTGTACGCTGGTATGACTATGTAAATCCTCTTTAGGAGTTTCTCTTTGTTAAAACCTGTTTTCATACAAAAAAAATGGGATGACTCTTATTTAAACTTTTCCAAAAAACAAAAGATTTAAAAAATGTTTCCATTGTACCTTATTTAGTTGAATAACCAAAAATTTTTTAAAATGAGTGTTAATCCCTCACTCAGGGTTTAATAAAAATGGCAAAGAAGAAGAAACTTGGGTCTCACAAGAGGTTTGGGGCAAGGTACGGTAGGACTGTTAAGGAGAAACTCGCTAAGGTAGAATCACTGTATAAAAAGAAGAATGTTTGTCCTTATTGTCATTATCCCAAGGTCAAGAGGATAGCTCCTGGGGTTTGGCAGTGTTTGAAATGCGGTGCGAAGTTCACAGCAGGAGCTTATAGCCCAAGTAAAAAGAATCCTTAATCTTCAAGGTGGTGGCTTAATGGTTGAATATGTTTGTTTTAACTGTGGCAAAAGGATTTCCGATGTTGAATTGAGGAGAAGGGTGAGATGCCCTCACTGTGGTAGTAAGATTCTTGTGAAAAAGAGACAAATATCCACTAAAGTTAAGGCGAGATGATTTCATGATTCAGAACAAAGAAACTGAGGAAAAACTTAGTAGACTTCAACTCTTGGAGCAAAGCAGACAAACAATAAATGTTCAAAAACAAAATTTTCAGATGAGACTGTTGGAAATTGAGTCTGCTTTAAAAGAGCTTGAAAAATCTGATGAGGTTTACAAAATAATAGGTAACATCATGCTAAGCTCTAATAAGGAGGAGCTGAAGAAAGAGCTTGAGAATGAGAAGAACATGTTGAATTTGAGAATAGATTCGATGAATAAACAGGAAGAAACAATAAGGGAAAAAATGAAAAAATTGCAAAATGAGATAATGGCGAAGAAGTGAAAAATGAATTCTAAAGTGAAAGAGATAATAGGAGTGCTTGAAGAAATGCAGAACGACCCGACAGTTCCAAAGAATGTTAAGGCAGTTGTAGCTAATGTTATAAAAATACTTCAAGAGGAGAAGGACATTTCAGTTGCTTCTTATAAGGCTTTGAGTGCGTTGGAAGAATTATCTGACGATAACAACATGCAGAGTTACACTAGAACACAATTGTGGGATGTTGCATCCATGCTTGAAAAATTAACATAAAAATCTTAGTTTCACAATTT
>CAZNLC010000092.1:0-3001 GCA_964573865.1 uncultured Methanosarcinales archaeon
CTTTGCTTCTGAAGCAAAACCATCAGGCATTTTTCCTTGAATTTCGGATAGTTTCTTAACCCGCTGAGCTAACATCATCCTTATTGGACTGCCAACCTTTATTCCAATCTTCCTAACACCCTTTAGTCCTTTCGAGCTTATTGTTTCAGCTACTAAACCAATATCAGTACATAAATTGTAAGCTTCTTCCAAAACATGCTTGTTAGCTTTTGTTCCTGTAAAAGCAATTGATAGAGAATCAAGTATTGTCATAGCTGCAACTCCAAGTCTTAATTTTCCAAGAATAATCCTTAAGACATACTTTGCTTCTTCAGGTGTTGAAGACTTCAACAAGTTTGAAAGCATAACAACCTTTTTCTCCTGACTACCAACTCCAGATGTTGTTGCTATTTTCAGAAGGGAATTGTACAACTCAACAACCCCTAAACTTTTCTTTAACCTAATCTTCTTCTCCTTACTAAGTTGTAAAGCAACTAATCCCAAATCACCTTTCTTCTTCAGCAAATGCTTAACATCCTCTATAGTTTTTGAATAAGCATTGGCAACAGCTCTAAGTATCATCTTTTCAGCCATTCCAAAATCAACACTTTCATACTCTGGTCCTAAAAGCCCAAGTATGAGATAACTCACAATTCTAATCTCTGATTTCGGAACCTTTTTCAAGAAAGCGCTAAGTATTTCCCTAAGTTTGTTTCCAGAAGATGTTTTTTCCAATTCTTCAAAAACACGAACTAAATCTTTAAACTTCATACTCTCATCAAATCTTTATTAAACTCGCAAATATTTAAATTTTATTCAAATAAGCACAATAAAAAACACAAAATCAAAAAAGAATCAAGGAAGAATGAGGAAGAGTAAAATAAAAATAAAAAGTGAGAACAAAAAAGTAAAAATAAAGAGATAATAAAAAACAAAAGGGAGTAAGAAATAGGGAAAATAAAAGCTCACTCAACCCTTAATTCCTTAATGTCAAAGTACCTCTTCACTATCTCTTCATAAGTTCTAAGATTCTTAGCGTTTTTTCCAATAAGCAAACCCTTAACTTTCCTGTCAGAATCCTTTATCATAACAATTCCGTCCTTTTCCTCAACACTCTCAACTCTCAATGGGGTTATTAAATTCCTAACAAAGATTACTAAACTTGGATTGTACTCCACAATCTTTATCTTCTTCTTCAGTTTTTCAGCAAGTTTTTTAGCCTTCAAACCTCTCGGACCAACCGCTTTGTTTATTTGATTCTTATCAACAATGAATATGAGTTTATCGTCTAACTCAATACAATCCTTCAGTTTTGCACCTGTAGTACTCTCAAAGAAAGACATATAGTTTAATAGTTTAAGATCGTATTTTTTACGACTCACTTTTCAGACCCTTTTAGTATTGCAATAACAGATATGAAAAATTGTTTTCTACAAACAGCACCTAACTCATCATTCGGAATTGAAAGTTTTTCAATTGGGGTGTTGTTAAATTTAGCATAGTATTCAAGCTCTTCAAGTTTTTCAGGTGGAATGTTTGAAGCAGTGAATATCTTTTCAAGCTCGTTATGCTTCAAATGTCTAAGAACAGCATTATAACCAATTATCAACTCTGGTTTTCCAAGGTAATTCTTTATTTCCTTTATAGTGTCCTTCATTAAAAACCACCCTCAAATTCACTCTCAAGTAACTTTTTATTTTGGGAAACACACACCTTTTTAAAATTTTCTCTTATTAAGAACAAAATTTCTTAACATTCTTATTTTTTCTTCTTCGACTTTGTTTTCCCAGCGTTAATGTTTTCCTTCACAACCTTAACCTTTAATCCTGGCAGTCCAGTTCCAACAGGAACAGGTTGATTTACCATAACATTTTCAATAACCGAATTCAATTTATCCACTTCACCACTCAAACTTGCTTGTATTATATACTTCATTGGGGTTTCAAAGGACGCCCTTGCAAGAACACTTGCTTTTCCCTTCACAATACCATACCTTGTAATCCCATTTATCTTTCCCAAACTGCACATTGCATCTGCAACTAACATTATGTGCCTTATATCAATGGTCAATCCTTGATTTTGCATAACCTTGTAAACCTCATTTATAATTACTTGCCTTGCAGCTTCTATGCCAAGCACTTCATAAACCTCAAATATGTTGTTAGTAATTGTTCTTTCAGAATCGACAAAACTTAATTTCAAGACTTGCTTTAGATTGGAACCAGAAGTCATCATTATATACTCATCACCCCTCTTTATTGGGAGAACATAAGTAATTCTCTTAACACCCTCAACAATAACCTTCTTCAATTTCTCCCTCAAAGCGTAAAGCTCATTCATTCCTCCACTCTTTGTTTTCTTACTTATTATTAGTGTATTATCAGCCTGCCTCACTTTCAAACCCTTAATGTTCTTCTTAATAGCATCAACAACTTTGCTTAAGGTTATATTCTGCTTCTTCATTTGCTCTTCGTTCAAAGTCACTTCAACAGTCAAATCAGCGATGTTTATATAAAACTCAGTAGCAAGTTCTTCAAGCAGAGTTTGTTTTATCTTCGCAGCTATTTTCTCCAAATCCTTACCCTTCGAATACGGTTTTTTCAAATAAATCTCCATCATAGGAGTTGTTGGTTCCTTCTTAGCGTCGAAAATCTCAATGATTCTTGGCAAACCAGTTGTGACATTCATTTCAGAAACACCAGCAAAGTGGAATGTGTTAAGCGTCATCTGAGTTCCAGGCTCACCTATTGATTCAGCACTTACAATACCAACACTCTCACCAGGCTCAACCCTCATTGCTAAGTACTCTTCAACAACCTTCTCTATTATCTTCTTAACCTTTGATTCAGAGATGTTTTTTGGAATATTGGCTTTTAACTCCTCAATTACTTTAGAAAGTATTCTACTTGATTCTAGTACTGCAAGTTCATTTTCTAATTTTCCTTTGCTAAAACGTTTAAAAATCCCTAAATTTCTAAATGGATCTAAGTCTGTTGAAAAACGATTATCAGCCCTATCTTTA
>CAZNLC010000093.1:0-2978 GCA_964573865.1 uncultured Methanosarcinales archaeon
GAGGAGGAACTTAAAGGGGTAAGAGCAGGCGAAGAAGAGTTGTTAAGGGTTATTAACAGCGTTATTGATAAAACAAAAGAGTTAGAAGGGCGAAAACAAGAGGTGAAACTCGTTGGTTTAACACCAGGGATGATAGTAAAGGCAATAATGAAGGCAGGGGATAAGGTAAAGTAATCACAAAATTAAGAAATAAGAAATTATAAATCATCCTTAAAAGCACCAAGAACAATAAGGGGGAATACAATAGAGGCCTCACCCCAAACCTTAACTGTGTTCTCCTTGTTCTTAAACTTCCCCCAAGAAACTGCCTCGTCAGGGTTGGCACCTGCATTACTACCCTCATACTCAATAGCGGTTGTTATGTAAACAGCATAATCAGCCCCTCCTCTAAAAAGGTTAGCATTGGCAACATAGTGCTTTGGTAAGGAACCACCAATCACAATAACACCTGTTTTCTCAGAGTTCAATGCAATATTATTGATCTTAACAAGTTCATCAGTATTGTCAATCCTAAACTCTGGGTGTTTATACTTAAAGAAGTAGATCACATCACCCAAACTACCATCAGTGATTGCTGGGCAAAAAACTGGAATATTGTTTCTTGAAGCCCAGTACAAAAAGGATTTTTTATCCTCAATCCTAAGACCTAACTCCTTAATAAACTCATCAGAACTTAATATTCTGCCCTCCTTCTTTTGTTTGTCAAGCATTTCTTGCAAGAACTTGTTCATAAACCTCTCAAAATAAATATACCTATCGTTTGGTATGAAAATATTACCTGTCCTATTAATTGCTTTTTCCCTCAAGAACTTTCCTGGAGCATCATAATCACCAAGAACAAAGGGTTTCATTGTTTTGATAACATCCTCCTCAATACCACCTGCTGTTGTCACAATAACATCAACAAACTTGTGTTGTGCTAAATAAGCAATTATCTCCCTAACACCACAGGATATCATATTAGAAGTAAAAGCAAAGAAGATAGTGGCGTTTTCCTCACGCATCTTCCTAATGAGTTTTATTGCTTTATACAAATGCGTTGCTTGGAAACCAGTATGATAGAATGATTCTAAAAACTCCTTAATATCAAACTTCTTGTTAAAATCATAACCAAAAACCTTGGGCCAATCATCAAGGGTTGTGTATGGTTCTACAAAATCAGTATCATGTGCTTTCTTGAGTTTTTCCTCATCAACTCCTGAATCTAACTCCTTAAAACCCTTATAGCGTTCCATAAAACAAAGGTTTTCAGTTGTTGTTTAAAAATGTTTTTAAAGGAAAAGATCAGATCAGGGGAGGACAAAAAGAAGAAAAAGAAAAACAAAAGTTTTATATACTATTTATATTATATTTTTATATATAATTGTTATTAATTAATAACTAATAATTACAAATTTATAACAAGAGGTGATTAAAATGCAAGGTTTAAAGCATTCTCCAACATTAAACACTGTTATTATGGTAGAAGAAACCTTGAAGAACATGGATAAAAGTGTAATCACACTTGCTGAACTCAAGCGGAAACTTCCAAAACAAGTAAACCATAATACACTCAAAACAATCTTAGAATATTTACAACTTAGCAACAAGATTGTAATAACTATGAAAGGCATTACATGGATTCATAATCCAAACCCTAATCTACAAAAAGCAATAAAAAAAGGTCTTGAATTATGAAGAGAATAAGAGTAATACTATCCCCAGAAGCAAGAGAGGTCTATGAATACCTTAATAGAGAAGCATCAAACTCAAAGATTGAAAAAATGATCCTAAAATCAATAAATCAAAAGATTGAGTTAATCAAATTGAACCCGCATTATGGAGATCCCATCTCTAAAAAACTCTTTCCTGAAGAATACAAAAGGAAATATGGAATCACAAATCTCTTTCGTGTTGAACTCCCCTTGTTCTGGAGGATGTTATACACACTAACCAACAATGAAAGTGAAGTAGAAATAATTGCGTTTATTCTTGATATAATAGATCATAAAAAGTATAATAAGAAATTTGGGTATAAAAAGTAATAGAACAAAAGAGAACAAGAAGTATAAATAAATATAAATAAATCAGAAAAATTTATATACTAAGATACTTTTTTGTAAAATAATAAAGTTTTTTAAAAGTTTAAAAAGTCAAGTTTATTTATTATTCCACCCGGGAAAAGAGGTGATAGTATGTCAAGAATTAGATTAAACAACAAGTTAAGGAAAAAGTCAAGGAGTAAATTCTTAAAACACAAGAAGGGTGAGAAAGAACTACAGATGATATTTGGATTGTTCATTCTATTAATCATCTCCCTTGTTGTGTTGATGTTGTTCTTTAGGTTCATAAAGAGCAGTACTGGAAGTATAAAGAATGTTCAAAAGGATTTCTTCACAAAGAACAAGATAGACAGTGCAGTAGAAACCTGTAAATCATTATGTGATGAAATAGAAAGTTCTGATGATGCAATAGAGTTCTGTGCCAAAACCCTAGCAATTGATTTTGATGGTGATGGGCAGGCAAAATCATATACTAAATGGTCAAGGGGGAGGTTTATTTTTTGTGAGGACAAGATACCTTGTTTTGTCCTCTACCCAAAGTGTCCAAAACCAGACCATGTAATATATGATGGTACTTACTGTAAAAACTTACTAAAAGAAATGGGGAGAGATGACTACCTTGACAATCTAATGTATGATACTCCAGAGGGAACTTGTAATCTACCAATAGGAAATGAAAAAGGAGCATCTGCTAATTGGATATTAAAGTATGGTTATTACAAAAGCGAAGAAGGTACAAGTACAGAAGGGATTAACACAGAAGGATAAATAAGAGAGGAGATAAAAATGATGAGGAAAAAGGGTATGGAAAAGACAATAGAGATATTATTCGTTGTTTTTGTACTCGTTATTGTGTCCTCAGTTGTTCTAATGGTTTTCTTGAAAACATTCAGGCAGAACATTTTCAAACCAAAGTGTAACCCAAGCTTTCAAATA
>CAZNLC010000094.1:0-2903 GCA_964573865.1 uncultured Methanosarcinales archaeon
GTGACACTTTTAACATAAGCCTTTTTTGGTATTGTTATGTTTATTTGCTTTGTTTCCCTACCTTTAAAAACTAGGGTTTTGTTCTTTTCACCATCACTGAATGTTGTTATGTTTTCCTCTAAAAAACCAGATATGTTGAATTCAGCGTATTCAATCTGAGACTTCGGCATTCTTATTAGAACTCTTGAACTACCACCAGAATCTGGAAATTTAATTTCCTTAATAGTTTTTTTCTCGTAAAAGTATCTTTGGTGTGCAGTTTCTTTCTTTAAGATATTAGGATTCAACTCGTTAATCTCTTTACAATAACTTTCTTCTGCTTTAGAATAATCTGGAAGGAAGAAGGTCTTTATTGGTGATATTGTTTTACAGTAAAATGATTTTGAGATGGATGGAAACTTAATGAGGAGCACTATTATAAATAGGGAGATTGCAATTATAACTAAGATTAGTACAGCCATGGTGCTAACTGCAATGTCGCCTTTCTTCTCAAGACTTCTGCTTAACAATCTAAATCTTGTATTCATCTTAACTTACCCTAATCAATTTTTTGTCTTTTAAAAACTCTATTAGGATTATATCATTAGGTCTTATTCTTGTAATGTTAAATTCTATATTATCAGAGTCTCCACAATCAAAATCACTATTCCCTATTACTGAACAAAGTCCTTTTTCCTTCAATATTCTTGTTACTTCTGCTTCGCTAACATCTTCACTTTTGAAGTTACATTTTTTAAGGGTCAAACTCTTGCAAATAATATTCTTACTATAGTCCCCGAAGTTGGCTTTTTCCCAACAAGCAACTATGTTTGAGGCAAGCTCTTCGTTTATAAAACACTTTAGAAGGGAAACTTCAAGATTTGATACTATGATATAACCATTCTCCCCACTGATTCTTATTGGAACATCGCATGGAAAACTCCTACACATTTTAAAACAATCCTTGAATTTTTCTGAGAACAAGTTGTTTGGTCTAAACTCCTTTTCAGGGATTAGCTCGGTTAAATTCCATCCAAAGTTACCATCATTGCAAGCATCAAATCTTACATAATTTGTGTTGCCAGAAATGGAAAAGTCAATGTAGCTTAATGTTAGATTACCATTTATTCTTATCTTAACAATGTAATCCTTCTTTCCATCAAAGACCAACTTTTTTGTTCTTTCTCCATCAGAAAATTCTCTTATAAAGTAAGACTTTGGTTTTACAACATAATTCTCCATCGCCTGGAATTCCTTACAATAATCTTGGTCTTGCCTTAATGCTCTTGGAATGAATGTTGATGAATGAATATAAAAAAATGTCTTACAGTACATCTCTTTAGCAAACACTGGAACTTGCAGTGAGAATAAAGATAACAATAAAAATATGCTTATTATTGAGATGAGTATTATAAATAAGGTGTCTATTGCTATATTTGCTTTCTCATTCCTCAACTGAGTATTCTTAAGTTGCATTTTGTCTCATTATTATACAATTTTATATCATAAGCACCCTTAGTCAATACTTCAAAGTTTGTGAAGACAGCATTTGGAATCTCTGTTATATTGCCTTCGGTTATATTGAGTTCTACTAAAAAACATTCCCTGTTTGAATAGGATTTACTAACACATAAATTACAGAGTTTTGAGAGCCTTAGATAAACATAGTTACTATCTCCCCTAATACTCTGTATTCTCTCCTCGGGAAAGTTTTGTCTATCAACTACCCTAAACGAAAAAGCTATAAGCAAAACAACAACTGCAACAGCTACAATTACAATCCCAAACTTCATGTAAAGGTCTTCCATGATTTCACACCTTAATTGTCTTAGTATTATCTTGATTTTGTTTAAACATTATCTCTTAAACTGTAGCCAAAGCACTTCCCTTTTGTATTAGATTACTCAAAGCGACGACTCCAACTATCGTTATGAAGATATAAACAATTATTGCAACTATTGTATTTCTAGCTATGTGATTATCCCTTGAAACTTCATCAAAACCATTTTCAACACCATTAGCAAGTATTGATAATAAAACGACCACCTCAACGGTGTAAATTCCAACCAAAACTTGAAATAATGTTGGGGGTGTTATTTTGGTGAAGTGTATAAAATCAGTGAAAAACTTTGTGTCTCCCACAAGACCACCTGTGAAACCCTTCATAACATCCTCCAAGTTCTTAAGCATCTCATAAAGAGCTTTAACTATAATAGTTGTTAGTGAACCAACAATACCCGCAATAAATGGCGATAAGAATTGAGCTTGCATCCTTATTGAACTCACAGTATCTGTTAGTAAGTCATAAATCAATTCCTTTATCTTCTTTGTGTTTTCAAGATAAACTGATATTTTGTTAAGTGTGTTGTAAACTGTCTCAGAACCTCTCCTAGCACTCTCAGTGAAAATCCACATAACTTCTTTTAGCAAAATGGATGGATAATACTTTAACACTCCAAACCTTTGGTCAAAGATAGCTTGTTCAAAAGTGATTCCAACATTACTCATTTGTTTTACGATGTGTAAAAACAAGTGGTAGATCTGCCTCTTTTTTAGGTTTAGTAAGTTATAGTTATCAATGAACTTTTTTATTGCAGTTTCTATTGGAATGTTTTCTGTGAATTGGTTTGATATTTGGTAGATTGCAGGTCCAAGGTCTTCTTCTATCTCAATAATCTGATTCCTTAACTTTACCTTTTGTGCACTTCTCAAGTAAAAGTATAGGAAAACACCAACTGCTAATCCAACAGGAACAGTCAGTGTTATGAACACAGGTATTATATCATACTCTGCAACTAAAGCTGCTGGTGGTGTTGAATCAGGCGGCAATTTTAGAGCTTCATGAAATGCAGGTATTGTTTTCGTGATTAAATGCAGAATTCCAGGGGTCATTATGATTATAGCTGTGAAAATTGATGTTGGAA
>CAZNLC010000095.1:0-2901 GCA_964573865.1 uncultured Methanosarcinales archaeon
GTCATTGTTAGCCTCCTTGAACTCAGCGTGGGCGGGCACGAAGGTTTTACGGTCATACCAACGAGCCTTTGCCCTTAACGACGTGCGCCCGTATGCCAGAGGCCGGGGGCAAGCCCCGCCGCCCACGCCGAGGATCATGCCTTATCTATCATCTCCAATATTTCTTCCTGCACCCCCACCATACGCCAACCCAACTTCAACTATAAATGGAATTCCCCCTCTAAATATAGCTGGTTTTCTTTCAACAACTTCAATAAATTCTGGGTTTAAAATAATAGATTTTAAGGAAGTGTTTTTGGGTAACGCATATACAGTTTTAGTCAAAAAGTAAGAGTAACTCAAGAAGCAAGAATAATCCAAGAGTGTATGAAAACAAACAAGATGTATAAGAAAATAGGATTGTGAAAGTTTGTGAGAACTACTGTCATTCTTTTACCTCTGTACTTTCAAAATAACAATCCTCTGAATGGGTTTGAAGGTAACACTTTTTTTCCGTCGTTATTAAACTCTTACCGCTATACACCTCTAAAATTCCGTTTATCACCCCGCAAATATATGGGTCAACCTTTTCTTTAGTTAGCCCGAATATTTTCTCGTGGTGCTTAGCAAAGACATGATTATGAACTTTCACTAGGAATCTCCTCTCCTTTTCTTCACGAATTACTTCAAACATTCCATAGCCATAAAATGATAAATCTTTGAGAACTTCATTTAGTTGAGAGATGCTTCTTGGTTTGAACTTTAAAAATTCTCTCCCAGCAATATTTCCTGATTCATAAAATACTTGGCTTCCATAATCATTAAATAGATTCCTTGCTTTATTTAAGAATACAACAGCAGTGTCCATTTGCATACTTACCCCTGGAGTTCCTAAAATAAGTAATCTCCCACACTCGTCGTATGAAATCTTTTTTTTCTTGAAGAAATTGAATATTACCTTACTATATTCTGTCTTCTCCTTCACTAAGTTCTTTACTTTCAGTATCTCCAATAATTCTGTGTATATTCCCTCGTTTTGGGGTATTTGTTCCTTTATAACCTTCTCTATTTTATTTTTTTCCTCACATGGTTTTACTTCAAAAACACATTTCTCCCGACCTTGTCTTATACATCGAGTTTCAATAGTAAACAGTCCTTTGCCCCATAAGGCTTCTACAGCACCAGTGATTAACCCTCTCAAATAATGATCTGATGGAGAATTACTCTTACCATACTCTCTTGTGAATTCTTCCATGTATGGATTTGACTCTAACTCTATAATTAAGTGTTTTTTAGCCCTGTTAACTCTTACTAATTTCGAAACCCCAAATCCTATCATCATTGTTTGTTGAGCAAATAGATTGTATTCTTCCTTACTATTTTTTATCCCAAATTTTTTGATTATTAATCTCGTTCCAGTATATGCTTGTAGTCTACCAATCTGATAAAGAAAATCCACGGCCTTTTTTCCAAACTTTTGTTCTAAGGATTGTTGTATGAATGCCAAACTCTTATATGGAAGAAACAGCATCCTCACATTCCATATCTTAAACTCTCCATTACTGAAAACTATTGCATTCAATCCTACCAATTTCCTGATAAGTTCAAAGTTTAGAATCAAATTTTCACCTCATCACATACTTTAACTACCTTTTACATTCTCATCTGAACTATTCAATAACACATTCCTTAGATATCCAACAACATTTTGTATATCCTATATTTATATATAGTACGGAGAATACTTTCATCAATATAAATTTTTCTCCAAATATTATAAATATTGCTCTAAAAAGGTTTGAATATGTTTTAATAAAAAAGAAGGATAAAAGGGGTAATAAAAGACTTGCTCTTAGGTTTCACACTTTATCACTTTTCATCTAGTGAATGAATTACTATTCATTCTTACCAATCTCTAAGGGATGCACATCCTCATCGTGCTTTCTCTGCCTCATCTTCCTGATTAATAGACTTCTTGAGTATTCTCCACCCATACTCTCAAAAGTTAATGTGATAATTCCATCACACAAGAACTCTGCAAGCGAATTTTCTGGTGTTAAATTCTCCTCTGATGCCTCTGCTATTAGTAGTTTAGTTGTTTTCTCTAAACTCTTCAATTCATCTATGAAATTATATAAGAATCTTCTCACTATTAAATCTCCAATAACAGGTGGTGAGAAGAAAACATTATCTGCAATTGCTTCCCTCACAGTAATCCCCTCTTGCGCTGTGTATATAGGAGCGTTTATAGCCAGGGTTGATAAGGAGTCAATAACTAACCTCTTTATCTTTTCTTTCTTGCATTGTTCTATTATTTCTCTGCTTGTTCTTAGTGTTATCTCCTTAACAGGTATAGAAAGTATTTTTATCATTCCCTCCTTTTCTAACTTATCAAAGTCCCACCCAAACTGTTTTGCCTGTTTCTTTAATTCAAAACCCCTTTGTTCAAGAGTGACATATAATCCTTTCTCATTAAATTTTGTTGCTCCATTGTAAAGGAACTCCATGCAGAAGATACTCTTTCCAGTTCCAGGACTTCCTAAGATGAGTATTGCAGAACCTTCTTCAAAACCTCCCTGAACTAAATTATCAAACCCCTCAATTCCAGTTTTGCACTTCATTTTATCACCTTTTCTTTTGTTCTTAAAATGTTTTTGTTAATTTTTTTCTTGAAATTTTAGAAGATACTAAATTCACAGTAGGCATCACCCTTTGAAATGCACTTATCCTCCTCAACACCACATTCTTTTTCAAAAATAACAGCGAACATTCCAGCGAGTATTCCCTCTATTAACTTGCACTCCACTACCCTCTTTTCAATAAGATGTTTTAATGCTACAGGATTATCCTTAATTATAACTTTTGCTTTCTTAGTGATTAAATTTATACTTACAATTTCCATACTTCCCAATCCTAACAAAT
>CAZNLC010000096.1:0-2816 GCA_964573865.1 uncultured Methanosarcinales archaeon
CAGCGTAGAATTTAGCACCGTAATCCCTTATAATAATAACATCGTAATCCTTACCATCAACCCTTTCCAAAACAATCCTTGGGTACATAGGATTAGATAAGAAGTTAATATTGTCAATAATAAAGGTTAGATTGTTAGTATCTTTAGAAACAGCGTTCCTTGCCAACAAGTAAATAGCTTTAAAAGCAACATCAGAGATAAAAACCTTGCTTCCAATGTTTCTACCATAAACTAATAGTGGGTAATCAAGCTTAAACCTCGTTGTTTTAGAAGAGAAAGTAACCTTTACCTCAGGCTCGTGCTTCACAACAATTTTGTTCTTAAAAACACTTGTGTTAAACCTTGAAAGATTAAAGCAATTCTCAAACCTTAACTTAGCATAGTTCTCCAATTGGTCCTTTATAGTAATAGGTTTATTATTTAACTTAATATCCTCGGGTCGTAGGTAAGGGAACAATTGAAAACCAAAAAAATCATATCTTGGATAACTAGGTGGTAAATCATAAGGATTCCTCAAAATCCAATAGGGAACAACAGCTTTAAAATCCCCAAGATCAACATACTCTGTTGCATTAACACCAAAAATCTCCCTTGGCAAACTTGTAAAACCACCCTGATTTGTATAGACATAACCTCCCTGCCTGCCAACAACCAACAAAGCCTCATTAGCACTTAACTCCAAACAATCCTCAATGCTTGTCTCAATTTGAACAAGAACACTCTTCTCATAGTTAGACATCACAACATTCTTCTTCAAATTAGTCTTGTAAAAAGAATAGGATATCATAAACAAAAAAATGAATGTAATTATTAGTATAATACCAACAAGTATGAAGATAAAAATCTGAGATTTTTTACTGAGCAACATAACACCTCTTTTTTAACTTGATAATATATTAGAAGAAGGATTTAAAAACTTTTCTTAAAACAAACCAGGGAAAAAGCGGAACTTAACCTGTTTCATATACTTCCTATAATCAGGATCCCTGCTCAAATGGTTCTCCTCAGTAAGCCCTCTCAACATATAAACTAACATCCAAGCTAACATTGCAAATATCAAGCTAAGCCTCCTTGTAGGCAACGCTGTTATAAGCCAAAACAAGGTTTTAGAAGCGTAAGCTGGATGTCTCACTAAAGAATAAGGAAACCTCCTAACAATACCCCTGTGAACTAGATTACCAGCTTTAAAATTAAGAGCTAAAGTAGCTGAGAAGTATATGAAAACCAAAGGAATAAGAACAAAAAACCTCACGAGAAAGGTACTTAGTTGAGAGCCAAAGAAAGCATAATCATTAGCACCCCAACCAAAGATTCTACTGCTGAGAGAATTGAATGGGGGATAGCAAATCAAAGCAACAACCCAACCCAACAGAGTAGGCTCAACAGACCTAACAACATTATTCAACAATGGAAGCTCAACAGCATACGCAAATAAAAAAATTAAAACATCAAAGAAGAAGAAAACACTCAACAATAAAGGATAAAGGAAAAAGTTAAAATAAGAGAGTGAAAAATGAAAAAAAGTTGTTTTTGAAATAGTATTTCTCAAAGCAAAAAAATTACCCACAGTGAACTGAAGCATGATAGGAATATAAAAAACCTTAACAGAAACAGCTAAAACAGCGAGCTTGAAATCCTTAGAAAACCTCGGTTTTGAACCTGAAATAAACTTCAACAACTTAGGAACATTCTCAAAGATAATAAGAGCCTTACCCTTACTCAACTTTTTAACAAATAAACCAGGAACCCAACCGAACAAAACAAAAACCAAAATGAAGAACCTCATCAAAAACCAAGCTTCAACAGACAAAAAATGAATATAAAAATTGATTGATGAGTAAATCATGTAAACAATAATAACAAGCAAAACAGCAGAAGCATGATTAAAAACAATCCTCTCAAACCTCCTGTGAAAATTCCTAAGATGAAAGACCTTATTTTTATACACACTAAAAAAGCCAGCCATAACAAAAGCAACACATAAGATGTTTTTATTATTTTTGGTCCCTGTTTTGGAAGGAAAACAATTTTAGAATTAATTAGAATATTGTAAAGTTAATTGTATTATCTCCATAAAACATTAAAAGTTGTACATAGTATAGAACAACCACAAAATGTTTAAGTATCGAACATAATGATTTTTCACTGCATCACAACAAAGGATGATGCTATAAAATCTTGATAAAAGTTCGTTTTTAAGGAATAAACTGTCTCATTTTTGAGTATCCATAATTTATCTGTCACTATGTCGTAAGACAAAGAATTATTAACAAAAACTAAAACAGAATCTCCTACTTTAATATTTTCTATACGTTCTGGACGGTCGTCCACAAAAATCAAATGATTACCAGTCACGTCCAAGGAAAGATTCTTTTTTGTGAGGAGATGATAATAACCTATTACCCCTTTGTGCACATCAACAGAACTAATAACATCAAATCCCCTGGTAGTCAAAACTACATCACCTTCTTTAAGATTATCAATTCTGACATAACCTTTATTGGTAAGAATAAGTGTTTTTCCCAGAAAACAAGAAGAATCATCATTATTTAAATCTGGATTAACATTTACTAGATTATTAGCTTTATGATTATGAACTAAAACCCCATTAGCGAAATAATTACCTAAACTTGTCTCAAAGTTGTAGTATGTAGAGTAAATGACAAAATTATTTTTGTGTATGACCTTCAACTTATCAAGTTTGCCAGAGCTTTCATTATAAAAAACAACGGAATCATTGATATTCAAATATTTAGCCAAAACAGAGTCAAATGAGGAAGAAGAACGCCAAACAAAAACAGGATGTTCTGCTGTTA
>CAZNLC010000097.1:0-2749 GCA_964573865.1 uncultured Methanosarcinales archaeon
CGATTCTTTCTGGCAAGAGCTTGTTCTTTATTAGGTTTATTATCCTTTCATTCTCACTGATTCTTTCTTCCCTTTGGTATAATCCGCTTATTGCTTTTTTCAACATACCAAAAATTCCACCAGCTTTTTTGTGTTCTTCTATTTTCTCACTCTTTGATTCAGATTCCTTGATTTCAAGTTCATCTTTATTGTTGTTCTCACTGTAGTCTTTTAAAACAAAGACTTCAGCACCTACACTCTCCTCTGTTTCTTCTACAATATAGAATTTTCTCAAGAACATTTTTATCCTTTCATCCTTAACTCCTAATAGTACATTAACATCATATTTTTCTTTAGAAGGTACTTCCATATAGTTTATGTTGATGCTTATTTCAACACTATAATTGAATTCCTTTTGTGCGTTTCTCTTCTCACTCCTTCTTGCTTTTTCAAGAAGCTCTTCAACAACAGTGTCTATTGATTTCATACAAGAATACATTTGCTTTTCATATTTATTACTTTTGCTTTTTTCTATTAAAAAGTAGTTAAAGTATAGGAAATAACAAGTATACATTTTTGTATCTTAGTTTAATTATATAGGTATTAAAGAACCAGTATATAATATAATTTTTTTAATATATATTTCTGATTTTAGAAATGTTTAAATACGAGATTTGTTTTAAAATAAAATTAGAATTCAAATAATTTTCAACAAGTTTTGGCGGACTTGTTGATAAGTTTTGGCGTTAAAAATTTTGGCGTTGTAATCTTTGTGTATTCTCAAACCGTTTTGGCAGTTGAAGCTTTATAGTTTTGCACTTGTTGGCGGCAAGTGAAAACTTATTCTAATAGTAGGAAAACTATACTAGAATATAAATATTATGGTTTTCCTATATTGAGTTTGAAAAATATAAATTGAAGAGGTCAAAAAAATAAACAAAAAGGAGGGGGTAGAAAAATGGACTATATAATACAAAACGCATTAAAAAACTTGGAAGAGAGAAAGGTAGAAGGGTTGGAAGGCCAAGCGAACATTAAGGTTATTGGTGTTGGAGGAGCAGGTAACAATATGGTTTCTTGGTTGTACCAAAAGGGTGTTCGTGGTGCTGAAATTCTTGCTGTCAATACTGATAAACAACACCTTGATATTACAGAAGCTGATCGCAAGTTCATCATAGGAAAGGACCTAACAAGAGGTCTTGGTTGTGGAGGTTATCCTGAAAAAGGAGCTGAAGCAGCTAAGGAGAGTATTCAAGAGATAAAGGAAGCACTTAAAGATACTGATATGATATTTGTTTGTGCAGGAGAAGGTGGGGGTACTGGAACAGGAGCCGCCCCTGTGATTGCAAAGGTTGCGAAGGACAATAATGCAATAGTTATTGGAGCTGTTACAATGCCTTTCAAAATTGAAAGGGCGAGGGTTGATAAGGCTGAATTTGGACTTCAACAGTTAAGAAAGGTTTGTGATACAGTTATTGTGATTGATAATAACAGGCTTGTTAACATAGCTGGTAATCTACCAATGCAACAAGCATTTGCAGTTGCTAATGAACTAATAGCAACTATGATAAAGGGAATTGTTGAAACAATAGCAGTTCCAAGCTTGGTTAATCTTGACTACGCTGATGTAAAGGCTATAATGACAAATGGAGGAGTTGCTGCGATAGGAGTTGGAACTTCAGACACGAACAACAGGGTTGAAGAAGCAGTTAATGGAGCTTTGAGCAATCCACTATTAGAAATTGATTACAAGGGTGCAACTGGAGCTCTCATCCACATAACTGGCGGACCAGACATGACTTTGGAAGAGGTTAACAGGATTGGAGAGCTTGTGACAGAAAGCATGGACGAAGACGCAAATGTCATATGGGGCGCTCGTGTCTTAGACAGTATGAAAGGAAAACTTACAGTTATGACAATAATCACAGGAGTCAACTCCCCATGGATACTTGGGAAGTCACACACAAAATCCTTGAACGCTCAGAAAGCAAAGGTGAGTGATGAGCTCGGCATAGAGATTATTGGCTGAGAAGGCCAATTTTTTTATTTTTTATAATCACAGATTTCTTGGCCTTCATTAAAAACCACCCCCCAAGCTATCTGTGAAGGCCTGTTTTCCGAGGAGCAATCCTCGGATTTTTCTTTTTTTTCTTTTTTTTCTTTGGTTTTGTATAAGTTTTGTATGATAGAGTAAAATTATAAAAATACTATAAAAATGAGAATTCTATAAAAATAAGAATTGAGAAGATAATTAGGATATAACTAGAATATATTAAACAATATTAAACAAAAAATAAAGAATTAATAAAAGAATTAACAATTAACCAACTATTTCTTGTCTACTCCATACAAGAAAGGTATCTTCTCCTTCTCAAACGGTCTTTTGGTGAAATAAGCCTGACTTATTGCATCACTTTTGTAACCCTCTTTTCTTACTTCTATTTCTTTATCTACAATGTACTGCAAAGCTCTAGCGTACTCTAATGCTTCAAAATTATGTTCTCTCTCATAAATGTCTCTTAACCTTCTGCTACTCCTTAGGATTATCTCTCCAATGAGTTCAAAGAGTCCTTTTCCTTCTTTGTTTGGAACACCATTAACATTATCAAAAGCGAAGAACACAATTCTTGCGTACTTCTTAGCATCTTCTTCCCTACTTTTTCTCATAGCTTCTTCCATAAGCCTTAGTGTTCTTGAAAAGTACAATGAGTAAACCTTTTCTTCTTCTACCTTATACTTTTTAGCGATATTTGAGAGTTTTACCAATAAA
>CAZNLC010000098.1:0-2712 GCA_964573865.1 uncultured Methanosarcinales archaeon
CAAGATAAGGAACAATTATAACACCCTCTTTTTCTTCTATCATGTACTGATCCCACAACACTTTATCATTCTCAACTATCGCGATTTGTGTGATTTTCCCAAATTCCATCTTACTCTCAAGTGTTTTTTTGCCAGCATCAAAAAACCAGTCACTACTATATTTTCTAGAATCCTTTAATTCATTTAGAGGAACTACTTTTATTTTATCTTTTGTCTTGTTAGTGTGTTTTTTCATAGTCAAACCTCTCTACCGCTATTTTTTGTTACTATTCTTTTATAGTTAATTTGTAGTGTGTTTAGTGTATGTGTTGGGTTACTTAAATCTTTCTATTTAGTCTATTTAGTATTCCTTCAGTTTGTTTTTTCCTTTTCTACTCTTGTTTCCCATTCTCTATCTATTTAATGTTTATGAAAACATTAATTTTTTAAATATTAGAAACAAAACTTCTTATAATGAATCAAAGTATTGAAAGGGTTAAAGAGGAACTTAATAAACATAATGTTAAGTTTGAGATTCTTGAGTTTGAAACAACTACAAAAACTGCTTTAGACGCTGCAAGGGCTATTGGTTGTGATTTAAGTCAAATAGTTAAGTCATTGGTTTTTAGAGATAAATCCTCTAACAGTGCAGTTTTGTTTTTGGTGAGTGGAAGTCACAAGCTCAACATTCCTAAAGTTTGTGATAATTTAAAGTTAAGTATTGAGAAAGCTGATGCTGATTTTGTTAAGGAAAAAACAGGATTCCCCATAGGAGGTGTTCCTCCAATTGCTCATAAGGAAAGATTGAAAACATTCATGGACCCTTTGTTGTTGGAGTTTGATGAGGTTTGGGCAGCAGCTGGAACTCCAAACTCTGTTTTTAGAATAAGTAGCAAAGTCCTGCAAAGAATAACAAATGCTAAAGTAATAGATTTATCTTAGATTGAATGGGTTATTGAATCAAGTTATTAAATATCAATATTTGCTTCTAAAGCATGCTCTTGAATGAACTTTCTCCTCGGAGGCACTTCCTCACCCATTAATAATGTGAAGATTTGGTCTGCTAAAACCGCATCCCTTATAGTAACTCTCACTAGATTTCTTGTTTTTGGATTCATTGTTGTTTCCCAAAGTTGTTCTGGATTCATCTCTCCCAAACCTTTAAATCGTTGAACTTCAGCGTTAGAAACCTTTTTTTCCTCAATAATCCTCTTAAGCTCGTCATCAGAATAAGCGTAGTAGCGTTTTTTACCAATCATCACTTTGTAGAGTGGTGGTTGTGCTATGAAAACATGTCCCCTTTCTATAAGCTCTTTCATATACCTGAAAAAGAAGGTTAGTAACAAAGTTCTTATGTGAGCACCGTCAACATCAGCATCTGTCATTATAATAATCTTACCATACCTCAACTTTTTAATATTAAATTCGTCTCCAATATTACAACCAAGAGCTGTTATCAAGTTTGAGATTTCGTTGTTGTTGAGTATTTTGTGAAGCCTTGCTTTTTCGACATTCAGTATCTTACCCCTAAGAGGGAGTATAGCTTGGAAATTCCTGTCACGAGCTTGTTTTGCAGAACCACCTGCAGAATCTCCCTCCACTAAAAACAACTCTGTTCTCTCAGGATTTCTCTCAGAACAATCAGCTAGTTTTCCAGGTAGACTTCCAGAGTCCAAAGCTGTTTTTCTCCTAGCGACTTCCTTCGCTTTTTCAGCGGCTTCCCTTGCATGAACTGCACTCATAACTTTTTCAACAATAACACCCGCAATACTTGGATTCTCTTCTAAGAAGCTTAACATTTTTTTGGATATAAAAGTGTCAACAACACCCTTAACACTAGAATTTCCAAGCTTTGCTTTTGTTTGACCCTCAAACTGTGGTTCTTTAAGCTTAACATGAATAACAGCTGTTAAACCTTCCAGAACATCAGAACTTGATACCTTTACTATCTTTTTGTGATTGCTCTTTCTTGGAAGTTGTTGAATATAATTATTAATCGCTCTGGTCAATCCAACTTTAAAACCTGTTAGGTGAGTTCCACCTTCCACAGTGTTTACAGTGTTCGCAAATGAAAAAATACTTGATGAATAAGAAGCAGTGTATTGAAATGCAGTTTCAATCTCACAAGAATCAACTCTTGACTCAAAGTGAATAACAGGGTGTAGTGGTTTTTTATTTCTGTTTATGAACTCAACAAAGGAGGCAACACCCCCATCATAACTCATAATCTCTTCTTTACCAGTTCTTTCATCCCTCAATATGATCTTAACTCCTTTATTCAAGAAGGCGAGTTCTCTAAGCCTTGTCATTAGTATTTCAAAATCGAAGTTTGTTGTTTCAAAGATTTCAGGGTCAGGCCAGAATCTTATGAATGTTCCAAACTCCTTGGTTTCACCTATTACTTCCACGCCTGTTGTTGGTTTTCCAAAACTGTATTCTTGCTTGTAAACCTTGCCATTCCTCATAACTCTAACAATCATCTTTTTTGACAATGCATTAACAACAGAAACACCAACGCCGTGCAAACCAGCAGAAACACCATAATTCTTCTTATTGAATTTTCCACCAGCGTGCAATTTTGTCATAACAATTTCCAAAGCTGACTTATTAAACCTTGGAATAATATCAACTGGGATTCCACGACCATTATCACTAACACTTACAGAACCATCATTATGAATTGTGACAATAATCCTACTACAAAAACCAGCTAGTGCCTCATCAATACTATTA
>CAZNLC010000099.1:0-2674 GCA_964573865.1 uncultured Methanosarcinales archaeon
TTGGGGTCAGTGTTGGAAACTCTATTCTCATAGCTCACTCTGTTGGTAAGGCTTTTAATTCAAGGAAGAGGAGTTATTCTGTTGTCAATGATATTCTCTCACAAACTTTTATAACATTGTTTTTCCTTGCTTTGTTCTTTTCCATTATTGGTTTTCTCCTTACGCCAAAGCTTGTTTCTCTCATGAGCTCTGACGAGCTTGTGGTTGAGAATTCAATTATTTATTTGAGAACTATCTTCGTTGGTTTTATTTTTATGTTTGTTTATTTTGTTTTTGAATCTTCTTTAAGGGCTTTGGGTGATACAAGGACTCCTATGAAGTTTGTGTTCTTCTCTGTTCTCTTGAATATAGTTTTAGACCCATTAATGATCTTTGGAATAGGTTTTCCAAAGATGGGTGTTTTTGGAGCTGCTTTGGCAACTGTTATTGCAAGAAGCTCTATAGCTTTTGTTGCTCTCTACTACTTATTAAAAGCTCGTTTCGGTCTAAAGCTTGTTATTAAAAAACCTGATTTTAAGATTATAGCTAAAATTTTGAGGCTTGGAATTCCTAGTTCTATTGATATGGCCTCAATATCTATTGGTAGTTTTTTATTAGTTTCAATTGTTGGTTCTTTAGGAACAATTGCTCTAGCGTCTTATGGTATTGTTACAAGGTTGTTCAGCTTGTTCTTGATACCTGCCAATGCTGTTAGTGTTTCCTTAGTTACTGTTGTGGCTCAAAATTGTGGGGCTAAGAATGTGAGGAGAGTGTTTAGGGCTTTGAAGGAATCCTTCCTCATAGGTTCTGTGATAATTATTGCTATAAGTTTTTTCACATTTTTGTTTGCCCCACAGATTGTTTCTTTGTTCACACAAGATTCTCATGTTTTGAACAACTCAGTCTTGTTCTTAAGGATTATAGCCCCTTCTTTCATCCTCGTTGTTTTAAGGAAGATTTTTCTAGGCTTTTTTAATGGTATTAAAAGGACTGAACTTTCAATGTTTGTTACATTAATGCATAGTTTTGTTTTCAGAATCGGATTTGCTTACTTGTTTATTTTTATTCTAAAACTCGGCTTTTTAGGAGTATCTCTAACATTTCCAACCATGATCTTTTGTAGTTCAATGATTGCCTATCTTATTTTTATAAGGGTGAAAAATAAAATCGTTAGGGAGAGGGTTGAGGTTTTAGGTTTGAGGACAAAGCAGGAGTTGAAGGGAGAGTTCAGCGAGGATTATTAAGTATTAAAGAATATTGAATTATATCTGTAAATTTGACTTCCCAAAGATTTTGTCAAAAAACTTCATATCCTTTATCTTATCCTTTACAATTTTTATGTTCTCTTCAACACCTCTGTCGCCGTTTATAGTTACAATTTCCATGAGGTATTCTTCCTCTAGTTCCTTTATTACATTACTTTGAACTGTTAGGTTATACATCTTGTTGAATTCTCTAAGAAATTCCTCTCTATAGATTTCCCCACGCAAATTTTTGTCTTCTAACCTTATCTCCCCATAGATTTTGTTAATCCTTTCAAGCTCTTCTTCAATAGGTATGCTTACATAAACAATCAAATCTTCGTACGCCAAATCAAGTATCAATGTTTCTTTGAGGGCATTATAATCAAATTTCTCTTCTTTTTTTATCTTGTTTGTTTGGTAGAATGTTTCTAAAAGTGCTATTTGACTCAACGCTCCACAATCAACAAGCACAACCGATTCTCTCCTACTTTCTTTTGTTTCAATAAGCTTTTTTCTGAGAACTGCTTCCGCGTGACGCATATACTCTAGGGCTTTTGTTTTTTGAACAGGAGACTCGAGTGATGATTCTGGTATCACATAGGACTCCTTTAGTGAGTATTTAAAAAAGTTTATTAGTGTTGATTTTCCAGCTTGTGGCGGACCTGCAAACTCTATTATAAATGGACTGTTCTCTTTAGTGAAGTATCTTGCCTTTCTACAAGCAAACGATTCTATGAGAGATTCAAGGTTTTCTATCTCTAAGATCCTAGGAGTATTCTTTCTTTTACTCATCTTTATTAGTTACTGATTAAGGCTTTATAAATCTTATCATAAAATTTCGTTAAGTAACCACTAAACAATGAAAAAACAAATAAATAAAACTTTTATTAGAGTATACATTAAAGCACTGTCATACTTTTATTTTTTAAATACTTCCTTATCAAATACTGGAGATGGGGCTGTAGTATAACTTGGCTAGAATCCCAGGTTCGGGGCCTGGTGGTCTGGGTTCAAATCCCAGCAGCCCCACTTTACACTTTTAGTACGCTCATTACACCTATCAATTCTGATTTTCAATTCTTATTATGTATTCGAGAACTCTCTTAACTTGTTTAACATATCCGAAGATATTGTCATAAAATGCACTTATTCTAAACATACCATGAACACTCTTTGTGAATTCAGGGTTAATAACACTTACATAATCTGTTCCGAGTATTGAAGCTGGGAAGAGTATTGAGCTGTCAAAACCTATTTTTCCACCTTCTAACTTGGGTTTTTGATTGTATTCTTTTATGATTCTTTCAAGCATGTTGTTTATCTCTTCTTTACTCATATAGCCATTAATGCTGAATGTTAGGTTTAGGTAAGAACCAAATTGTGTTGGAACTCTAACTGCTCCTCCATCTATAAACTTATTTTCCTTTATTAAATTCACACTCTTTAATTTG
>CAZNLC010000100.1:0-2647 GCA_964573865.1 uncultured Methanosarcinales archaeon
GACAAACCACTGGACACTAAAGTGGGGAATCCTTAAAAATCAATAATGACTTTTTCTTATCATGAGAAAAACAGGTATTACAAACCTGCCATTACATCATGGAAAAGCACCAAGGTGGTTGTTTAATAGAATGGTCTCCTTAGGAAGGGAGATAACAAGGTTTATAATAGAGGAGTTTGGTCCTGAAGAGTTCCTTAAGAGAATATCAAATCCTTATTTCTTCCAAAGTTTTGGTTGTGTCTTAGGGTTTGATTGGCACAGTTCTGGATTAACAACAACATTGACTGGTGCTTTAAAGCAAGGGATTAATGATTATGCTGAGAGTTTTGGCTTGTTCATAGCAGGGGGTAAAGGAAGAACTTCAAGAAAAACAATTGAGGAACTAGGTTTTGGTGTTGAAAAACTCAACCTTAACACAAAAACACAGAAAGAACTTGAGATTGCTTCTAAAATAACAGCAAAGGTTGATAATTCACTAATACAAGATAATTATCAACTGTACCACCACACTATCTTTATCACAAAAAGATCATGGGTTGTTGTTCAACAAGGAATGAACTCAACAACTAAGTATGCTAGGAGGTATCACTGGTCAAGTTTTGAAACAAGTGATTTTATTCAAGAACCACACTCAAGATTAAACAATGCTATTATAACAACAAAAAAGGAACAAGAGGTTTTGGACTTAACCTCAAGGAAGAGTTATGAAACAAGAAAAACAAGTTTGGACTTGGCAAGGGAAAAACCAAACCACACAATAAGATTACTAACAAGAATAATTGAGAGACAAAAAACACTAAGTGAATATTTTAATGACAAGATAAAAGTCCTAACAATGCCGAGAAACCATTATATAAGAAACATGGCAAAGAAGGATGCTGAATTATTAAAGAAGGCAATAGAGAAGAGTTATGAAATACAACCAAAGAATTATGAAGAATTAATTCTAATAAAAGGTTTTGGTCCGAAAACAATAAGGTCTTTAGCTTTAATATCACAGATCATTTATGGAACAGAATGCTCTTGGAAAGACCCAGCAATATTCAGTTTTGCCCATGGTGGAAAGGATGGGATTCCATACCCTGTTGATAAAAAACTAATGGACCACAACATAGAGTTCTTAAAACAAGTCATTGAAGAAGTGAAGAAGAGGAAGAAAGGAAACATTAAGATCAATTATAATGCCCTATCTGTATTAACATGATTTTATGTAAAAAGATCTTTAAAAATGGATTTTCAGAGAAATTTTTATAAACTTCTATCCATAAACCATTATAGCATGAGAATAGAAAAGAAAACCTGGCCAAAATTTTTTCAAAAGATTCTTGATGGAGAAAAGACATTTGAACTTCGTCTTGCTGATTTTGAATGCAAACCAGGTGATATTCTTGTTTTGAGAGAATGGGATCCCGAAACAAAAGAATACACTGGAAGAGTTATTGAGAAGGAAGTAACCTATGTTGTTAAAACCAAAGACATTAAATTTTGGCCTAAGGAAGATATTGAAAAATATGGATTCCAGATTATTGCTTTTAAATAACAATACATTATTATGTTATATGATCCCGCTAACACCCTCTCAATCTCATTTTTGAGAGTTCAATAAAAAATATTCTATTATTTCTAAGATTATTCCCTCAGGTTTTTTTCAGCTGAGTTAGGTTTAACTTCTTTAAAAGATACAAACAAAGATAAAGCATCATCTATGATTCTGTAATGCTCTTACTAGTAGTCTTCTGTGTTATTTATAGATAAATTTATAAAAACCCTAAGTTAACTTATAATTATGAACATAACACAAGAAGCAAAAGATTTAGCTTTGAAAGAAATTAAAAAATTTGGAATACCAAACTTAATTCATTTTGAAATTTCTGAGAAAAAGGTTATTGAACTTTGTGATAAATTGAACGCTGATAAAACAATTGCTTTAACTGGTTATTATTTAATGGATTTAAAACTTGGAGAAGCTTTCAAACTAAACAAAGTAGAAAATCATATAAAAATGAGTTTAGATGTAGCTAAGCGTTTCCTTAACAAATTTAATTTGGATGAAGAAACCAAAAAGAAAATTATTAATTGCATCGAAGCTCACCATGGTAGTGCACCTTTTATTTGTAAAGAAGCTGAAATCTGCGCGAATGCTGACGCTTATCGCTTTTTACATCCTAAAGGGTTTCTTGCTACTTTGGCCTTTATGAGGAAAGACCTAGGGTTTGAAAAAACTCTTAATCTACTGAATCAAAAGATTAATGAAAAATACAAAATTCTCTCGATAGATATCTGTAAAGAGGAGCTTACAGGATATTACCATCAACTCAAAGAATTAATAAAAAGCGCGCTCAACTGACTTCTTTGAGCCTTCATTCACTTTTTGATTTATTATATAACAAAATCTTAACAGAGAATATCTTACAAAACTTTCTAAATTGCTCATTACTTCATTTATTACATTAACATTGTGTATAATATAACTCAATATTATCTTAATAAATTTTATATAATCAAACAATTTTCAATATATCATGAAATCAACTGTTACAGAACTAAATAGGCTAAGTAGATTTCTTGTTAAGGCTAAATTAGCCACTTATGCAAGTGGTGAGGAGACAAACAAGAGGACTTTAGAGGATAGTTTTGAAGAATTAAT
>CAZNLC010000101.1:0-2645 GCA_964573865.1 uncultured Methanosarcinales archaeon
AATAACAGAAAGCTTTAAATACTACTTTAAAACTGCTCTAATCAAAAGCCCGAGTTCACGAGAAGTGAGCGGCCTTAGGGTTGCTGCATTCTCGTAAGATAAACGCAAGCAATTTAGCTCTAAAGTTAGCTTCAAATTTGAGTTAGACATAATAAGGTGTTGTCATGGAAGAAAAAACTGAAAGGAAGGATTTTAAGCATATAGTCAGAATAGTTAACACTGACTTAGATGGAAATAAAAAGGTTATTATGGCATTACAGGGTATTAAAGGAGTTAGTTTTATGATGGCGAATGCTGTTTGTAAAGTAACAGGCATAAATCCAAACATGAGAATGGGAGATTTAGGAGAGGAACAAATAAATCAAATACAAGCAGTTTTGAAAGACCCAAAGGGCTTTGGTATTCCAGAGTGGTTGTTCAACAGGAGAAGAGACCTTCTAACAGGTCAGGATATGCATATTGTTGGTATTGATGTTGATTTGAAGAGGAAGGAAGATATTGATAGGTTAAAGATGATAAGAGCTTACAGGGGAGTTAGACACATGTATGGTTTGCCAGTAAGAGGCCAACGCACAAGGTCAAACTTTAGGAAGAACAAGGGAAAAGTAATAGGTGTTTTGAAGAAGGCTGCTAAAGCAGCTAAAAAACAGGCTAAGAAGTAGGTGTTTAAATGGGAGATCCTAAGAGACAAAGGAAACTGTATTCAAAACCAATGCATCATTGGGATAAGGAGAGGATAGAAGAAGAGAACGCTTTAATGAAAGAGTACGGTTTCAAGAATAAGAGAGAATTGTGGAAAATGACATCAATGCTTAGGAAGTTTAAGGAGAGAGCGAAACAGTATGTTAAGGAAGACCCAAAAAATATATCTCTAAGAAAGGAACTCATAAAAAAACTCTACTCACTTGGTTTAGTTGACTTAGACGCTAAAATAGATGACATTTTAGGTTTACCATTAAAAAAGATTCTTGACAGGAGAATTCAAACAATCGTTTTTAAGAAGGGATTGGCGTTAAGTATAAGACAAGCTAGACAGTTTATAGTTCACGGTGCTATAATGATTGGTGATAGAAAAATAACATCTCCATCTTATATTGTTAAGAGAGACGAAGAAGCTAAAGTGAGGATAAATCCAAAATCAAAACTCTCAAGCCCTGATCATCCAGAAATGTTGAAAGTTACGAACAAGGTAAGTAATGAGAAGAACAAAATAACTGAAGAAGCTACTCAAGGTAATGAGGAAGATAAGGGGAAAGGAGAAAAAGTTAAGGAGAAGAAGGTTAAAAAGGTGAGTTCAAAAGATGAGGGAAGAAAGAAGTAAAAGACAAGGTTCAAAGGTAAGGTGGGGAATAGCAAACATATTCTCTTCTTATAATAATACTATAATCCACATAACAGACCTCTCAGGAGCAGAAACAATATCAAGAGCTTCAGGTGGAATGGTTGTTAAACAACAGAGATTGGAGAGTAGCCCAACAGCAGCGATGATGGCAGCTAAAATCGCAGGTAGGGCTGCTATGGATAAGGGAATAAACGCACTCCACATAAGAATAAGAGCACCCGGAGGTCATAATGGACCAACAAATCCAGGTCAGGGAGCACAAGCAGCTATAAGGACATTGTCAAGAATTGGTTTTAAAATAGGAGTTATAGAGGATGTAACTCCAATACCTCATGATGGTTGTAGAAAAAAAGGTGGAAAAAGAGGTAGGAGAGTATGAAGGTAGAAGTGCTTAAAAAAGATGATTTGAAGATGAATCTTTTGGTTGAGAATGTTCCACTCGCATACATAAACACCATAAGAAGGGTTATTGTTGAAGAAGTTCCGACAATGGCAATAGATGAAGTTGAGTTTTTCAAAAACAGCTCAGCACTTTACGATGAGGTATTAGCACATAGACTTGGACTTATACCACTAACTACAGATTTGAAATCTTACAACCTTCAAGAAGAATGTAGTTGTAAAGGAGCTGGTTGTGCAAAGTGCCAAGTCAAACTAACATTAAAGTCGAAAGGACCATGCACTGTTTACGCTTCAGACCTAAAAACCACAGACCCTAAAATAAAACCAGTTTATCCAAAAACTATTATTGTGAAGTTATTGAACGGTCAAGAACTCGAGTTTGAAGCAACAGCAATACTTGGAAAGGGCAAGGAGCACATGAAATGGGCTCCAGGATTAGCTTATTATAAAAACCTTCCTGAGATAGTAATCAATGAGAAGAAGTGTGATAATTGTTCACTGTGTGTTGAGAAGTGTCCTAAAAAGGTTTTAAAGATCGAACATGGTAAATTAATTGTTGATAAGGAAAAACTATTTGAGTGCACTTTATGCAACGCTTGTGAGGATGTATGTGATAAAGGAGCAATAAAGGTAAATGCAAGAGAGAAGGATTTTATTTTTTACTTAGAGTCATGGGGTCAATTACAACCAAAGGAAATCATAAAAGAAGCAATCTCAACCATTGAAAAAAAATTCACAGAGTTCATAAAAGAAATAAAAAAGTAATGCGGGGGTAGCAAAGCCTGGTCAAAATTCATAAAACAATGATTTTATGAATGACCAAATGCGCAAGGTTGAGGTTTTATGCAAAAGCCTTGTCCCTCAGTGGGTTCGTGGGTTCAAATCCCATCCCCCGCATTTA
>CAZNLC010000102.1:0-2623 GCA_964573865.1 uncultured Methanosarcinales archaeon
TCTCCAAAACCACCATCTTGTATTCTTATTTTCAACGCTGTTTCATTGATTATTTCAAAAGGATAATTATACCAAACACCAGTATTAGGATTGAACTTCAACAGTTTTGGGTGTTTTGGTAATTCATCGAAGTTTAGTGTTATGCTAACTGTCTCTCCTAAACTAAGATTTTCAATTCTAAATTTGAGAAGTTTATAGTTGAAGTTTTTATTTGGAGTGTTTATTGTGTTTTCAGGAGCCACTATTTTTACACTTCCAATAGTTCCTTTGTTCGTTGTTAAATCAAGGTTCTTCTCTTCTCCATTTTTTCCTGAAGTTATATCTTTAATAACAATTCTTGCTCTCTTGTTATTCTGACTCTTGTTCACACTGACATTGAAGTCAGGAACAAAGAAGATTATTGAATTATTAATAATGATTTCACCATTCAATTTACGGTCATCGTCTACTAAGCTGTCATGCAGTATTAACTCTAATTCTGAATAGTTTGCTCCTGCTTTAAGTGAGTAGGGGAGTTGTATGTACCTTGGTTTTTTAACACCTTCACTGCTTATTCTCTTCCAAACATACAGTTCAACATTCTCAGGTATCCTCTTTGGTATTCTTATTGAGATATTGGCTTTTCCCAAACTTTTGTTGTCAAGTAGGAGTTTCAGGTTTAACCTATTCTGCTTGTGAATCTTAACACTTTTAAGACTAATCATCGCGGTGTTTTGCTTTAGTTGTAAAATAGTAAGATTTTTAAGTTGTTCAATTTTCGTTACTGTTTTATTTGTTGTGTTAATGCTTAAAACTTTGTTTGCTGTTTTATTTGTTGTTTTATTTAATTCAGGTTTAAGTTGCTTCAAGTTTGTCTTGTTAAAAACAAGGTTTGCCAACTCATTGAGCTTTTTGCTCTCGTTGGCAACCCTTCCAACTGCTTCTTCTGTTTTGTTTTCTTCCCTGCCTTTCTTGGTTTCTTCTGTGGGTGGTAAACCAACAGAAGCATTATATCCTGTGAGTGAAGAATTAGAGTAACAACCGTTGAAGATTAGAAAGTTGAATGTTTTATTCAATAAGGGTATTTTAAATCTGGTTTTATTAGTACCTATTTCTGTGTAAAAATCTATCTTTGGTTTCACGCCAAAGCTTGAGTTAGGAGTTTCTATGAGAATATCAAAATTAGTGTATGGTGTTGTTGAGTCTGTTTTTAGTGTAACATTAACTAACCAGCCACACTCGCTCTTGTTTATTATCTCATGCTTTTTGATTTTTGGAGTTTTGTAGGAGATATTGTATACTTTGTTGTTAAATTCTATTCTACAATTCCAAAGTACTGGCTTATCAAGGATTATTGTGTTATCACAACCAAGAATTTTATACTTGGGAATCTCTCTCACGATGTATTTTATTCCAGGTTCAACTTTCCTTAATATAACTGTAGTGTTTGTTATTGAGTACTCCGAAAGGTTCAACTTCTGTTCAAGGTAGGAATTAGAGTTTTTATCAAAAAATTCCTTTGTAACGATTACTTTACTTGAGAGTTTTGGAACATTTATATCTGTGTAAGTAAGGGAACTGTTCTGATAAACTATTATTGTCGCTTCTGCTTCAGAATAAAGCTCATCTGGAATGTCCTTTTCAAAAGAATCCAAAGGAACTACATTTGAAACAAGAGTTTTAAGCCCTGTTATGTTTACTGAGAGGTTTGTTTTAAAGTAAACACTTAAAATCTTTGTAGTTTGTGACGGAACCACGAGATTATAACATCCAGTATAATTAACAATTTCTCCATCACTCTTATCTAAAACTCTAACATCAAAACTTCCAACAGGTATACTTAAGTTCACACAGGCTTTATAGTCAGCATTTGCTCTATTGTTTAGGATTATATCCTGCTTCCACTCAACAAAACCACTTGATTGCTGGAATATGCTAAGATTTCCATAATCAACAAGAAGCTCTGAGACCGAACTATAGTTCTTTTGTACTGTGAAATCATCACAGTTGAATGTTACAACCCCAGATTCAAAGTTTGGTGGGAACACAACAACAGAGGTGTTTTCAACAAAGTAAGAGCCAGAGTTGGAGGTGTATGTTATATTACAAGAACAACCAATATTGTAATTGTTGATCAAAACCTCAGGTATTGAGCAGGTGTTATCCTCAGCAGTTGTAATTGTAATTAGAAATAAGAATACAAATAACACTAATAAAACCTTCCTTTTCAAAATGTCTACCACCCACTAAGTTTGTTGTTTTGCTTGTAAATTACTTACAGTTTATGGCTAAAACTCTTACAGTTCTTAGATCGTCTTAAACGCTCAGCATTATTTATGTCACGAATTCTATAATGATTGCTATAAATTGAATAGATTAATCGTGGAGAGTTTATAAATTTAACTCAAACCACCCAAACACCAAAATCAGGCAGTGAATCTTTAAAATCTTCTCGTTTTAGAAGTCTACAATTCAGTATTTAAAGATTTCTATTTCCTCAAAAGTTAAAAAAAGCTTTGCGTTGAGACAAAACAGTCGTAACACAACCTCAACTTTAACTCTAATTCTAATTCAGTCTGAGTAAAAGGTAACAAGCTCGTTTGTTCCAACTTGATTTTTCAAAGCAGAAGGAACCCTAACCTCA
>CAZNLC010000103.1:0-2601 GCA_964573865.1 uncultured Methanosarcinales archaeon
TGAGGTTAGGGTTCCTTCTGCTTTGAAAAATCAAGTTGGAACAAACGAGCTTGTTTCAATATACTTAGAACTCGCGTAAAGCTTAAAAAAATATAAAATTTAAAATAACAAGAAGTTTTTTATGAGAATAATTTATGAAACTAATCAAAAGATTGAAGGAAAAATTGTTAAGCCTTTTGTTTGGCAAAACAAGGATTAATAAGGTTGTGATAGAAAAAACCCTGCTTGAGAATATTATGAAATTCGCGAAAGTGAACCATCCAAACGAGTTCATAGCTTTTTTGGGCGGCAGGATAAATAAGGATGAGTTGGTTCTTACAAATCTCTTATACCAGCAGTATTTTCCATCAACAGATTCGGTGTTTACAAGGATAAACCTTCCAATGACAGCACAATCATTTGGAACAGTTCATAGTCATCCAATTCCAAGCAACAAACCCTCAAAACAAGACTTGTTCCTCTTTGGAAAGCAAGGAATGGTGCATATGATAATAAAATATCCCTACAGATTGGGTGATATTGCAGTTTACAATTTTAAGGGGGAAAGAATCAATTTTAAAATAAAGGAGTAATTGCTTTAAGATGCTCATAGAAAAAGAAAAAAATGTGGATGTTACAATATTCAATGATTGTTCTGATGAAACTCTCAACATAGTTAAAGATTTTTTAGTGCAAAGTAATCATGATTTTGAGGTGAAGGATTTTAAGAGCATCAACGATTTTCTGAGTGTAGAAAGCAAGATTGTAATCCTTCAAGACTCAAAGACAAACAAATTAGGAAATGTTAGTGATATAAGAAAGTTAAACTCCAGAGATAAAAGAATCCTTGAATTAGCCTTAAAGGCCAAGAGATTAACAGTGAAGGTACTTATGTTGAACAATCTTAGCCAAAAACAAGAACTAAACTCTTTTTTAAGAGAGCATATAACTCAAAATATTGAAAACATGCAAAAAACAATTAGGCAGCAAAGGTGAGAATCTTGATAATAAGCACAATAACAATATTAATGTTTATCTTCCTAATCATGAGTTTGTACTTCAACATTATTCTTCTAAAAAAGCTCTCAAAGACATCCCACAAGAAAAGAAGCTTGTCAGTAAAATATGGAAAACTTACAGAACAATTCTTCCCATTAATAAGAGAATACCCTTACAACTCAACAAACTTTAGGTTTTTAGGAACACCAATTGACGGCATACAATTCAATGAGGACTCTATTGTGTTTGTAGAGTTCAAACTCGCAAATTCAAAACTCACTCCAAAGCAAAAAAGGATAAAAACATTAGTTGAAAACAACAAAGTAAGATTTGAAGTTTTTTACATTAAGTAAGGTTCAGAGAGTTTTCAAAGAATTCAATCATATTTTTATTTTCTTGTTTAATCCCTTGATTCCTTGGCTTGAATCACAGTAATAGCTGTTATATTGACAACATCCTCTGCAGAAGCACCTCTGGATATATCATTTATAGGAGCGTTCAATCCAAGCAGTATAGGACCAATAGCTTTTGCATGAGCTAACCGCTCAACAAGTTTATAACCAATATTCCCAGCGTCAAGGTTTGGAAATATGAAAACATTCGCCTTCCCTCCAAGTGGACTTCCCTTACACTTTTTCTCACAAATACTTGGAACAAAAGCAGCATCAAACTGTATTTCTCCATCAACAATCAAATCTGGCTTTCTTTGTTTCACAAGTTCTGTCGCTTTTTTAACCTTATCCACTAACTCGTGCTTTGCAGAGCCATAGGTTGAGAAGGATAACATAGCTACTCTTGGTTCTACACCGAGTTCTCTCACAAAATCAGCTGCTGAGATAGCAATCTCAGAGAGCTGCTCTGATGTCGGGAATATGTTGAGTGCGCAATCAGCAAAGAACAATGTTTTATCCTTGAAATCCATAATAAACAGTCCAGAAGCTCGTTCAATCCCTGGTTTTGTTTTTATGATATGAAATGCTGGAAAGAAGGGTTTTGTTTCAGAGCTCAAACCAGACACCATACCATCAGCAAAACCTTTCCTAACAAGCATTGCCCCAAAAAAAACCCTATTCTTTATTGTCTCATAAGCTTCTTCCAAACTTATTCCCTTGTGCTTCCTTAAACTATAATACTCATCCCTAAAACTTTCTAATCTTGAATCCTTTTCAGGGTTTATTACTTCAACACCCTTCAACCTATAATGCTTGATTTTCTCCCTTATTACAGCGTCGTCTCCAACCAACACAGGAGTTGCTAATCTCAATTTCACAATTCTTTTCAACGCCTTATACAGAGTGTCATCTTCATAATCTGTAAAAACAATCTTCTTGTTAGACTTTTTAGCCTCTCTCATTATCCTCTTTATTATGCTCATAAACAAGAATACAACGCAAAATCTATTTAAGCCTTTCTATATTGTTACGCTCATAATTTTACTCCTAAAAAATAGTGATTAAATAGAAAGTTTTTTATACTGTTTTATCCACACACATTAAAAGTTTTGAGGTGGTTTTTATGGTTGGTAAGGTTAGGGTTGATGTTCCTGATTTGTATGAGCTTTTGGTTATGGAAGACTCTATTCGTGGTGTTTTGGTTGGTAATGATAATGAGCTTTTGTATGTT
>CAZNLC010000104.1:0-2579 GCA_964573865.1 uncultured Methanosarcinales archaeon
CTGAGAGTTGTGAGGAGTAATGCTTTTTTGCCTATTGAGTTAAAATTAATATAGTTTCTTCTGTTGTTCTCGGTTGAGTTCTCGGCTGTTTTTGCTTCACTTCCTATTCTCTGCATTCTCTCATATTTGATATTTACTTCATGCTCTTTTGTCCTTCTCGTTGTTCCTCCTGTTGTTCTCAAGTTAAAGGCAGGATTACTTATCAATATTTCTTCTAGATCAGTTTTACTAAGTTTCCTTATAATAGGTTGTTCTTTCATTTTAACACCAAAGCAACAGATCAAAATAAGCCTCAAGGGTATTATTACTACTTAATAGTTACAAATAATATAAAAATCTTTCGGTTTTGTTTTTCAGTGAGTAAGTTGTGTTTTTTAGGAAAACAGAGAAAACTAAGAGGACTAACCAAAAATTAAGGAATGTCAAGAAGAGAAAGTAGTTGCTGAGTGGTGAGCTAAAGTTACTAAAATTTCAGAGTTATTCCAACAGGGCAGTGGTCAGAACCATAAATATTATCCAAAATAAAAGCATCATCCAGGTTTTTTTCTAATCTTTTATCAACATAAAAGTAATCTATTCTCCAACCAATATTCTTTGCCCTTGCGTTAAAACGATAACTCCACCAACTATACTTTATCTCATCACCATGAATATGCCTAAATGAGTCAATAAAACCTGCTTCTAAGTATCTATCAAGCCACTTCCTCTCTATTGGTAAGAAACCTGAATACTTTGAGTTTGGCCCTGGATTCTTCAAATCAATCTCCTTATGAGCTGTGTTGAAATCACCACAAACAATAACCTTAACCCCTGACTTCATCTTTTGTTTCAAATGTTTTAGCAACACATCGTAGAATTCAAGCTTATACTTTAGTCTCTCATCACTCATCTTTCCATTTGGAAAATAGATGTTGTATAATGAAAACTTGAAACCTTTAATATCATAGTCTGTTACTATTATCCTTCCCTCATCATCGAATTTCTTAACACTAATCCCTGTAAGGTAATCTTTTGGTTTTATCTTGGTGAATGTTGCAACCCCACTATAACCTGGTTTCTTAGAGAAACTCCACAGTTTTGTATACTCTGATAGTTCATCTATCTCTTTTGGGATTTGTGACTCTTGAACCTTTATTTCTTGTAAGCAAAGAATGTGAGGATTAAGTTTCTTTACTGTGCTGACAAAGTTATTTCTGACACAAGCTCTTAAACCGTTCACATTCCAAGATAGGATATTGATTTTCATAATAGACGAGTATTCTGCGTTATATTAAAATTTTTGGGTTTAAACAGTTAATAACAAAATTTTTAAATCTCTTGCTTTTTTTAATCTGCATGAGTGTTATTTATTACTCAAAGGATTACAACAAAGATTTTTTGGATAAACTCAAGCAGGAAATAAAAAGGGTTTTTGCTGGTTGTAAGACAATAGCTATAAAAATACACTTTGGAGAGCCTGGTAATGACTTTGCTTTCAAACCTGAACAGATTAGACCAATAACAGATTTGTTGAGAGAACTCAATATTGATTTCTTCTTTTTCGACAGCCCAGTTGCTTATGAGAGTATAAGAAAAACACCAGAAGGGCAGATAAGGGTTGCTCATGAAAAGGGATGGGACAAACTTGGCATGATTAAAAGCTCTAACGACTATGTTGAAGTAAAGGGAAAAAACATGGTGTATCAGGTTTGTAAGGATTTGATTGAAGCGGATGGTGTTTTAGTAATAAGTCATGTCAAAGGTCATGTTTGCACTGGTTTCGGCGGTGCGATAAAAAACCTTGGCATGGGAGCCTTAACAAAGGAAACAAAGGCTGCAATTCATGAAGGTGGGGAGCCAGTTCTTGTTGGGGATTGTGTTAAGTGTGGAACCTGTGTTGCAATGTGTCCTATAAACGGCATAAGGTTGGATGATGAGCATGAAGGTCCTGTGTTTGAACAGTGTTATGGTTGTTCTAATTGTAGTTATGTCTGCCCTGAAAAAGCATTAAAACCGAAGGTAAATTACTTTGATGTCTTATTAGCAGAAGGTGCTTTTTCTGCACAATCAAGGTTTAAGCGTGTTTACTATATTTCATCGTTGAATAATATTACAAAGGAGTGTGATTGTGAATCAGACCCTAAAGGTTTAATAGCTAGGGATTATGGTTTTTTGTTTGGAAATGATGGTGTTGCTATCGATAAGGCTGCTTATGATATAATCACAAAAAATGAAGGAGATGTTTTTTTGAAGTATAACAAGAAAACAGGTCTTAAACAGATAGAGGCTGCTGAGAGTTTTGGCATGGGTAGTTCTGAGTACGAGCTTGTTACTTTGTAATATATATTTTTACTACTGATTATGTAATTTTATATCTACTGCTCTTATATTTATTAATAGCCCCGCGCGGATTCGAACCGCGGTCTCGAGGTCCAGAGCCTCGCATGATTGGCCACTACACCACGGGGCTATTGTTATGGTTTCTTGTTATCACTGGATAAGTTTATAAATCTTTCTTCATGAAATTAACTAAGAGAAAAATGATGTCCTTGAGTAAGGCGGTACTGCAACTCCTTTGCCGTTCGCCTCTTTCATATTAG
>CAZNLC010000105.1:0-2502 GCA_964573865.1 uncultured Methanosarcinales archaeon
ACAATCTTTAACTTACTATTCTTTCTTCTCAACTCCTTGATTATGTCAAAAACCTCATTATTTATTTTATAGCTCTTATTCCAAACCTCTTTTATAAGTTTAACACTGTAATTCTTCGGAAGAACCTTTCTTGCATAATTCCAGAATTGCTTATCAGTAATCTTGCCCTTCCTTAGTTTTATACTCTGTTTTGAAAACAACAATTTCCTTATGATAGTTTCGTCATAACCGTAATGTTCGTGAAGTTTCTTTATAGCAATTGGTGTCCCCCAATTGAATAGAACACCTATAAAATCAAACACAACTGCTTTTATCATAAAAGTTTAGTAGTGTGTTCCCTTATATAGTTTTTGTTGTTAATTCATTGGAGCAAGCACTCTCTTGCTCTTTAAGTGTTTTATCATATCACTAACCATCATTTCCAGATTGTACTCTGGACTCCAATCAAAATCTTCTCTTGCAAACCTATCGTCTATTGTCTTTGGCCAAGAATCAGCTATTTTCTGCCTGAAATCAGGTTTGTAATATACTTTTAATGTTGGAATGTGCTTCTTTATCTCTAACTCTAGCTCCTCTGGTGAAAAACTAATGCCTGATATGTTATAACTCCTCCTGACCCTAAGGTTTTTTGGATTAGCCTTCATTATTTTATCAATAGCTAACAAAGCATCAGGCATGTATATCATTGGTAAAGTTGTGTCTTCTCTCAAAAAACAAGTGTACGGTTTTCCTTCAATAGCGTAGAAGAAGATTTCAACAGCGTAGTCTGTTGTTCCACCACCAGGTTTTGTTTTATAGCTTATCACTCCTGGAAAACGGACGCTTCTAACATCAACACCATACTTAGTAGAATAATAATTACACAAATCTTCTCCAACAGTTTTTGTTATTCCATACATTGTTTCAGCGTATCTTGGAGCGAATTGTTTGGTATTATCTCTAGGCGTTTTGCTTCCAAAAGCTGCTATTGAGCTTGGCCAGAAAACCTTGATATCGTATTTTTTAGCAAGGTCTAAAATATTTTTTAAACCATTGACATTAACATTCCAAGCTAAGTCAGGATTCTTCTCACCATTAGCTGAAAGCAATGCTGCCAAGTGGTATATTACCTTTATATTGTATTTTTTGATAACCTCTTCTACAGAATTTCTATCTGTGACATCTAGGTTCTCAAACGGTTCGATATTCTCCTTTCTCCTTATATCACTTGCAATAACATTATCAGCACCATGTTCTCTCCTCAACCTATACAACAACTCTGAACCTATCTGTCCAAGAGACCCAGTTACTAGAATTCTTTGATTTTTTTGATTGTTTTGCAACTCAACCCCCAATAAGGTAAAAAGGGTTTAGATATATTTAAAGATTTGTTTACTGTAAAATAATAATCAATTTTTGGTTTTTGGATTAAACTTGTGAGTAAAATTTCGATTTAAATATTGTTCAAATAATCATTAAGAACCTCTTCAACAACCCCTGTTCTTCCGGTTACAACTTTTATTCCAAACGCTTTGAAAATTTCCATCGCCCTTGGTCCCATTCCACCAGCGATGATTACAGAAGCTCCTTTCTCCTTTATGAACTTTGGAACAATCCCTGGTTTGTGTTCTTCAAAATAAGGATTTTTTAGCGTTTCAACACTCTTTATTTCTTTAGTTTCATCATCAATCTCAACTATCACATAATAGGGACACCTACCAAAGTGGTGTGAGATCATACTCTTCAATCCATTATTCTCCTCTGATGAAAATACTATTTTCATAATATCACCTACGAGTCCTCTTGAAACAAAAATCAAGAGTTTTTAACATTTTATTTCCAACTAAGCTTTATAATTTTGTTCCGCAATTTTAAGAAGCTTCTCATAGGATAACTCTTTAAAATCGTTTATTATTAAATCGGCATCTGAAAAATCCTGCTTTGTGTAGTGTTTATTATCGCCATTAATGTATGCTATGGCTTTCATACCGCACTCCTTTGCAGCTTTTAATCCATAAGGTGAATCCTCAATAACGACGCACTCATTTACTTTAAGCTCCAACTCTGAAGCTGTTTTTCTAAAGATATCTGCTTTGTTTTTATGTTTATCAACATCGTTTATACTCACTATTGTTTTAAAGTAATTTTTAACCCCTAACAATTCCAAAATACTATGAGCCCTGTACCGACCAGAAGAGGTCGCGACTGCGATCTTAACATGATTCTTTGTTAACTCATCTAAGAGAGGCACAATGTTCTGTGTTAATCTAGGATTTTTTCTTACAAGCTCAAGTTCTATTTCTGTCACCTTCCTTGCGAAATCCTTGAAATCAATATTTATGCTGTACTTACTCTTTAATTCTTCCACAACATCCTTTAAAGGAATACCGTTCATTCTATCAAATTCTTCCTTTTTAAGGCTCACATTAAATCTTTTTAGGTATTCGTTGAAGGACTCAAGAATATAATTTGCAGATTCAATTATTACACCATCCATATCAAATATTACGCCGAACATTTTGA
>CAZNLC010000106.1:0-2430 GCA_964573865.1 uncultured Methanosarcinales archaeon
TTTCATGTAATGAAGCAATTAAGGCGTTAATATCATCCTCTCTTATTTCAACCATTTATTTCATCTAAGCATTTCTTTATAATTATCATCAAAAGTTTTTCGAGAGTCCCAAAAATGAATGAAAAAAAGTGATGGAATATTAGCGAATAGCTTCATAAGCTGGTATCCAATCAGATACTTCATCTAATCTTTTTAATTCATCTTGATCAAACTTGATTTCAAGTGCAACCAAATTAGACTCTAACTGTTCAACACTATTTACTCCAATGATTGGAGCAGTGATAAAGTCTTTTGTTAATATCCAAGCGAGTGCAACTTGAGCGACAGTTACCTCCTTATTTTCTGCTATTTCTTCCACTGTATCTAATACTTTAAGTCTATGTACAGTAAAATATCTTTTTTTAACACTTTCACTTCTTGGGCTCTCAGGTAGGGGAGCGTTGCGAGAATACTTTCCAGATAAAAACCCACCTGCTAAAGGTGAATAGCTTATCACTCCTAAATTATATTTTTTTATAACATGATACATTTGATGTTCAACTAGCATACGACGTACAATACTATAAGGTGGTTGAACTGTTTCAAAACGCACATAACCATTTTTTTCACTAACCCAAAAAGACTCTACTAGCATCCAAGGATGTATATTTGATGCACCAATATAATTTACTAAACCCTTTTCTACAAGTAAATTTAGAGCATGTAGCGTTTCTTCTATTTTAGTATCATTGTCAAAAGAGTGAATTTGATAAAGATCTATCCATTCTGTTTGTAAACGTTTTAAACTTCCATTTATTGCTTGCCAAATATGCCTTCTACTTAACCCTTGATCGTTAATATCTTTTGACATTGCTCCTCTAACTTTGGAAGCTAAAATAAGGTCTTCACGAACTGCTCTATCCTTTAGCCATTCGCCTATTATCTCTTCTGTTTTTCCTGGATAACTATTATCTGCCCAATATGAATATATATCTGCAGTATCAAAACAATTTATCCCAAGTTCAAGTGCTTTATCCATTATTGCAAAACTTTCTTCCTTTTCTACTCTCCACCCAAATTGCATCGTTCCAAGAACTAAAGGAGAAATTTTTATTCCTGTACTGCCTAATCTCTTATATTCCATATGTTAATCTTCTTTTTTTGAATAAAAACCTTATTGAATTGCAAAATTTTCTTATTCTTACTTTTAAATTTATTTTATGGAGCGCGTATTCTACGCAATTTTAGTTGTTGAAGTATTTGGCCTAAACTTGAAGGAAATGCCTTTTGCTCTTTCATAAATAGGAATAGGAAACTAGAAATAAATCTCCCCAAGAATGAGATTCCTAATCCAATAGTTAAAGCTAGTTCTATCCCATAGCTTATTTTCAAATAGTCGACCAGATAACCAGAAACTAATGAACCAAAAAACAAGAATAACCCGGTTATCATATTGTATATTCCAAAATATATTCCTCCTTCTCTTTCTGGGGCAATATCTAACAAATAAGCTTGCACACTAGGCATTCCTAAAGTTACTAGAGAAGAGACAATAAAATGGATAATATATAGTTGCCATACTGAACTAGCAAATATATACAACAATGGAAAAGTTGCCATTATTATTCGGCTAAAGAAAATCATCTTTGTTCTTCCCACATTATCACTGATTTTTGCTCCAATATTGATAAATAACAAAGTAGTAACAGAAAATAATATATTTAATATTGCAATCTCTAAAGCACTAGCTTTAAGGATTATTACTTGCTTTATAGGGAAAAGAGGCCAAGCAAAAGACCAAAAGAAAGAATAGATCATTGAAAAGAAAACAAAATTGCGGAAAGGTTTATTTTTATAGGAGAGACTAAAACTTTCTCTCAATTTCCTTGAAACAGGTTGGTCTTCTTTTTTAATTTTCTTCAGAGGTTCTTCAATTGCAATAAAAGGTAGGACACCTATTGCAGACAATACTATACCCAAAACTACAGGAATAAGTATATATTTCTGATAATCTAGATCTCCGAAAACTAGCGTTAAAACTATCCCTGTAAAGAATGTAGCGATCATGTTACCAAAAGCGTTATACCAAAAAACTCTACTACTTAATTTTGCTCTAACTCTTGGGGGAAACAACTCATTCTGTAATGCCCCCCATGAAGAGACACCTAAGCTTCCAAACAAATTCACTAAAGCCACAATTATGATAATTGATATAGGAGACTTAACCCAATACAAGAAAATATAGGGTATCCCCCAAGAGACTGTACTTATTACAATAAAAGGTATTCTTCTACGAAGTATATCACTCATTCTACCAAATATGGGATTTAGAAAAGTTAACAACAGATTTGCTATACTTTGCAACCACCCAAGATCACTTCCGCTTGCATTCATTTTTCTTATAGCAATCATTTACACAAATGGCCCTACGAGACCTTGAGAAACACTTAT
>CAZNLC010000107.1:0-2323 GCA_964573865.1 uncultured Methanosarcinales archaeon
TTTTTAGCAAAGGGTTATTACTTTAGTAATGATGAGTCTTATTTTAATATTAGAGAAATTGAGAAGATAAGAAAGTCTGGAATTCCATTCTACTACGATAACTTAAGTTACTCTGGGAGGAAGGTTATTGTGCTTCCAGTATTTCACTATTTTATGGCTTTTTTCAGATTATTCATGCCACCATATTACACCTATTTTTTTATTCCAAAAGTTATTGCGAGTTTTATAGCTGTTGTTGTTTTTTTTGTGATGAAAAATTTAACCAGGGATAAGAACAGCGCTCTCTTCTCATCAGTAGCTGTTGCTTTTATGCCCTTATTGTTCGGTGAAACAACAAATTCCGTAACTTCACTTCCACTTTCAATCATTTTGTTTTTATTAGCGTTCTTGTTCTTCTTGCAGATTAAGGATAAAAAATTCCTTTTGAAATACATAATTTTATTGTTGGTGTTGAGCTTGACTTCAAGCACAGTGTTAATATTTATAGGAGGATTGTTGTTGTTTTTGATTTTTGCAGCGAGTGAAAGGTTGAAGAATGGAAAAGTTTTTTTTGAGGTTGGTATCTTCTCAACATCCCTAGTTATTTGGATTTACTTACTGATTTTTAAAAATGCAATTTTGCTGCACGGTGTCAGAGTTTTCTGGCAGAATACTCCAACGAGATTATTATCTCATTATTTTTCAAGTGTTAATTTGAGTTTGTTGTTGTATTCTTCGGGAGTGTTCACTTTTATAGCTGGACTGTATATACTGTATAAGTATTTATTCAGGAGGAAAGTTGTTGCTGTTTATTTAGTATCTAGTGTTTTATTATTCTCTATGTTTTTATTGTTGTTAAAGCTCATTGATATAAAGCATGGTCTTATCTTTGTTGGTATTATGATGTGTTTGTCATCAGGTTTTTTCTACAAAGAGATAATGACTGGGTTGAGAAAAACAAAGTTTCACAGGCTTGAACCATTAATTTCTGCTTTTTTGTTTTTGCTCATTTTGTTGAGTAGTCTTCCGTTGTGTTTTGTTTACTCAAGCGAAAATCTGAGGAGTGCTCCAAATGAAGATGTTGTTAAAGCATTAAGATTTTTGAGGAACAATAGTGAGGAAGGTGCTGTTGTCCTTGCCAGATTAAAGTTTGGAGTTTTGATAAATTACTTTGCTGAAAGAAAGAATGTAATTGATAGTGAATTCTTATTCGTTGAAGATGCAAATATAAGGTTGGAGGATGTTGAGAGGTTTTACAAAACTGTTTATGAAGTTGAAGCAATAAAAATAATGAATAAGTACAACGCAACATATGCAATATTTGAGGATGAAAAACCTGTTTATTTAAGTGATAAGAAATGTTTTAATAAAGTTTATGATGGGATAATAAAAATTTATAAAATGAAATGCAAAGTAGAGTAAATTAAAATAAAGAAAAATTGTTCATAGCTTGAAAATGGTTGATGAGAAATTCAAAATATGGAATTTTATCTTTGTATTCTTACTTTCAATTATACTCTTAATAACACCTATAATAAGTAGATTTGTGTTTTTTGGCGGGCTGCCTCGTGGTAGGTTTAATTATCATGATATTAGACTAGCACGATTAGTTAAGGACAAGTTCATGAATGGAAAGTTTGGTTTAACCTTTGAAGACGAACTAACTTCAAGAGTTTATGTAGTTAAGCCTTACTACTTAATCCTTGCTTTTTTACTAAATTTTTTTACTGATTCCCAAATCCTCAATTTCATGCCACTGTTGCTTGGGGTTATAACATTCCTACTTTTTTATATGATCTTAACGATGTTTAAGGTTGAGAAAGATGTGAAGATTGTAAGCCTCGGTTTTTTAGCATTATCTCCTGCTTTTATATCAAACTTCACAGTTCTAAATGAGGGTGCTGTTTTAACAACAATTTCTCTTTTGGGTTTTATCTTGTTGTTTCAAAAGAGAAACTATGCTTCTGTTATTGGAAGCTTGTTGTTGGTTTTTTGCTCACTTAACAATCTTCGGTTATCAATAATTGTATTTTTTACTTTGTTAATCTTCTTAATAAATAGGAAGAAAAATTGTGTTTTTGGGAGAGTAACTTTGCTATTGACATTTCTAGTAATCATTATCTTAAATTTGTACATTAGAATAAAGTTTTCTACGGTTACGATCAACCAAAATATTATTGATTTGTTCTCAGAGATCAGTTTCTCGAGTGGTTTTAGTGTGTTGACCTTAATACTTGCGATGATTGGATTCATTATTGTTAGAAAGAAGAAACCTATAATAAAAGGTTTGTTTTTTGTAATGCTAATTTCTATTCTAGTGTTTAATTCTGAAGTTATATTGTAT
>CAZNLC010000108.1:0-2283 GCA_964573865.1 uncultured Methanosarcinales archaeon
CTAATTTTACTAATTTAATTTCCATAAGTAATATAAGAAATAAGGTATATTTAAATGTTTCGATCATGTCATCACTATTAGATAATCCTATTCTTAGAATAATGAACAATCTTCTCCTATTTTAAATCATTCTCGGAGATTAACCTTATTGTGGATTCTTTAGATTCTTTATTATTATGGATTAATTGTATTTAAGGAAACATAAGATTAAAACTTTTAAGATTTATGATAGGTTGTTCTGAAAACTTTTTGTGATGACAAACGAAAACTTTTTATATATGTATTTACTTAATAGTAATTATTAATAGTTATCTATGAGAGGTGGTTATATGCCAAAGAGAACTAAGAGGAATAAAAGAAAATCAAACAAGGATATGGAGATTATAAAAACAAAAGAAGGCACTTGGAAGGTAATAACAAAAGATAAGATTTATGAAATAAGTGTTTTGTTTTAGAATATAAATCTAAAGTCTCAACTTATGATACTGTTGGTGTTTTGAATGCTAAACAAAATAAGCCATGAACAACAGAATGAACAGAACAACACTGCAAAACCGGATGTTAGATTTGCAAGGAAAACATACTTGCTGCTTGTGGTCACAATCTTCTCAGTATTCATAATTCATATACTAAAGCTCTACAACCTAAAAACAGACAAATTCTCATACTTTATAATAACATTACTATTCTTACTGCTGCTTATACCAACAATCACATATATAAAAGCGTTCAGTTTAGTTGAGATAAGGAAAGACCTAAGAGTGATGCGAAAGAATTAAACTCCCTTCTCACTATGAAGTATGTAATGCTTCAAACCCTCAACCTGCCTCAAACTCGTGTGCTTTATGAGAAAATTTCTAAACCTATCATCAACTCTAACACCGAAACGCTCAAAACCCCTTCTTAACTTCCCATAAATCCTCTTACCCTCCTTATCAACATCAACCAAAAGGATAACTTCCTCCTCATGAGAAAGCTCTTCAACAACCCTAAATAAAGGCTTCTTCAATGTTACAACATTAAAGACACCAAACTCTGCAAGAACCTTCTTATCCTTCAAACCCTCAACAATAATAACACTCTCTGTCCGCTTCAAACTCTCAATCCACTCAAGAATACTATCCATCAAACAGCATAATAACATTTAATTATTAAAAACTTTTGTTCCACTAAACACTCGCTTGAATAAAGTTTTTAAAGAGTGGTAACTTCTTAAAAAACATGCCAAAAAACACACTAACTCTATCAGATACTTTGAAATACTATAAGAGAATAGACATTGAAAGAGAACTTGTCAGGTTAGCTGAAAACAGGGAAATCGCCATAAAATTTGGGGATAGAGGTTTTGGAAAGAGACCTGACATTCTAAGATACGAGAACGATGTTTTAGAAGCTGCAAGGAATGGTGCAACAAGCTTCCACGCGTCTGAAGAACTCTGGGATAATCCACTAATGCTCGTTCCGTCATTGAAATCATCAGAGTTAAACGAGTTAAGGATAGGTTGGGATTTAATAATAGATATTGATTGTCACTTCTTCGATTACTCGAAAATAGCGGCTAAACTTGTAGTGGAAGTTCTAAGAAAACATGGTATCAAAGCTATAAGCTGCAAATTCTCAGGCAACAAAGGATTCCATATTGGTGTGCCTTTTGAATCGTTTCCAAAGAAAGTTCAAGGCGTTCTAACAAAAAACATGTTCCCAGAAGCTCCACGGAGAATAGCGTATTACATAGCACACTTAATAAGCAACAAACTCGGTGATGAAATCATAAATCTTGAAAACAAAAACTTCAACAACATCATAACAAAAGTTGGAAAACCAGCTGATGAAATAATAAGATACGAACGCAACAAGTTCGGTGACAAGATACCAAAACTCAACACAAAAGCCTTCCTTGAAATAGACACACTACTAATATCCTCAAGACACTTATTCAGAATGCCCTACTCATTACACGAGAAATCAGGATTAGCATCCGTACCAATAAATCCTGAAAAAATAATGGAATTTGAGAAGGAAGAAGCGAAACCGAACAATGTTGAGGTCTCAAAATTCGTGTTTTTAGACAGGAAAAAAGCAATTCCAGGAGAAGCATCCTTCCTGCTAATGCAAGCTTTTGATTTCTCACCTAAAAACATAGAAGAAAACCAATTCAAAGAACAAAATCAAGGTTTTGAAAGTTTTGAAACCCAAATATCGCAAGAGTTCTTTGCGCCGTGCATAAAAAACATACTAAGAGGTTTAGAAGATGGTAGGAAAAGAGCATTATTTATACTGTTA
>CAZNLC010000109.1:0-2255 GCA_964573865.1 uncultured Methanosarcinales archaeon
ATGAAAGTGCTTGTTCTTAATGCAGGGAGTAGTTCATTAAAGTTTCAAGTGATTAACACAAGGAAAAAGGAAGTTTTAGTAAAGGGTATTGTTGATGCGATTGGTCTTGAGAGGTCAAGGATTGAATATTCCATTTATGACAATGTCAATAATAACAATAATAATAGTAATAAGAATAAGAAATATAGTAATCATAATAATAAGAAATACTTTGTTGAGACAAGAATAAAGAATCATGAGGAAGCAGTTAAGTTTGCTCTTGATATTGTTGAAGAGTCAGGCATAAAATTAAGGGATATTAAAGTGGTTGCTCACAGGGTTGTTCATGGTGGTTCAAGATACAAGGAATCAACCATCATTAACAAAAGAGTTTTGGAAGAGATCAATAGGTTGAGTGATCTAGCACCACTGCATAACCCAAAGAATATTCTTGGAATAAAAGCAGCGATGAAACTATTAAAGAGAGCAAAGCATGTTGCTGTTTTTGACACCTCATTCCATCAAACCATTCCAGAAGAGACCTTTCTTTATGGATTACCAATTGAGTTCTATGAGAAGTATGGAATAAGAAGGTATGGTTTTCACGGCACAAGCCATAAGTTCGTTGCTAATGAAGCAGTAAAGATTCTTGGTTTGAAGAGTTTTAAGTTAATAACATGTCATTTAGGTAATGGAATATCAATAACAGCAGTAAGGGTGAGGAATAAAAAACCAATCTCTTTGGACACGAGTATGGGATTAACACCATTGGAAGGTCCAATGATGGGAACAAGGTCTGGAACAATAGACCCTGGAATAATAATATACTTGTGGAGGAATAAAATAATTAAGAACCCGGACGAACTTGACCAATTATTAAATAAAAAATCTGGTTTGCTTGGAATTTCAAAGTTAAGTAGTGATATGAGGGATTTATTAGAAACAAGGAATAAGAGGCAAAAATCAATGTTAGCAATAAGAATGCTCACTTATCAAATAGCAAAGATCATTGCTTCTTACACAACAACACTCAATGGTGTTGATGCTTTAGTCTTTACTGCTGGCATGGGAGAGAATTCTTGGTTGATAAGAAAACTCATTTGTGACAAATTAGAGCATTTCGGCATAATATTGGATGAGAAAAGGAACAAGAATAATGATTTAATAATTTCATCCAAAAAATCAAGGGTTAAGGTTTTAGTTATAAAAACGAATGAAGAGTTACAAATGGCTTTAGAAGCAGAAAGGGTTGTTAGAAGGAAAAAGTAATGCTTGTTAAAGATAAGTTTATTTTAACCTCTGCTCTGCTAAGTATAAGATTTCATCACCATCCTCTAATTTAAAATCAGATTTTGGATTAATGATTAACTCTTTATTCCTAACAATTCCTATTGGTATCACATCATACTTCTTCTTCATAACACTAACAATATCCATGAATGTTTTGTCATTTGCTTTTGTTATCTTGTTCTTGTGTAAGTCAACACCCTCAACAGCCATTATCTCCTTGATAAAATCAATTGTTTCTGGTACAAAAACACTCCTTGACATTAACAAACCAAAGAACTCGTCAGAACTAATGATCTCATCAACATTAATATTCCTTAATGCTTGCATTATTCTTGGATCATCAACCACACAACTAATCTTAATATCCTCATTTAGTTTTCTCATTGTTATTGCTGTTATCAAGGTTTCATTATCATCCTTGCCTGAGATTATTGCGTGAGAAGCATTCTTCACACCAGCCCTTTCAAGGGTTGTTTCATCACTACAATTTCCCTTTATAAAAACAAGGTTCTTGTGTTGTATAGGAATCTCTTCTGTATTAGCAATAACTACTACTTTCTTATTCTCACTCAATAACTCCCTTGTTGTTATTTCCAAGCGTTTGTTCCAACCGCAAATTATAATGTGGGCTTTCATGTTAACCTTGAAATTAGCTTTCATTCTTAAAGCTTTCTCTACAATAATATCAACAAAGGTTGCTAAGAATAATGATAAAACACCAATCCCACTAATCATTATAATCATTGCTAATATCCTTCCTGGGATTGTCACAGGGCTTAAATCACCATAACCAACTGTTGTTGTAGTGGTTATGACCCAGTAAAAACTCTCAAACAATGTTTTGTGTTCTAAAACACTAAAGCCAATAGTCCCAATAAACCAAACCACAGCCAAGTAAAGAAGGGTGAATAAAAGCATCTTTTTCTGCCTGAAAGTCATCAAAAACTCATGTAGGAATCTTATTATTATTTGTATCATAAAAAATT
>CAZNLC010000110.1:0-2241 GCA_964573865.1 uncultured Methanosarcinales archaeon
GTTTGTAAAAGAGAATATAAACCTCTACACCCTTTGAATGATTTTCCTTATTCATAATCAACACTCTTATTTTTACTTCTTGAAAAACCCAAGGTTCTCAGCAGGCTTCCTCTCAACTTTAAGTTGGTTGAGTTGCTTCTTAACATTCTCAGCAACTTTCTGCCCAACAATCTTTGACAATAGATTAATACTTACTCTTCTAACATCACCAATTGTTTTTATGTTATTGTTATAGAGTTTTCTTGCCCTAACACGACCTATTCCATCAAGCCTCAACAAATTCAACAACTCTGGCTTAACACCATACTTCAACCTCAACCTTGTTTTATTTATTAAGTTCAAGTAACCCTTCATCTTCAGAATCTTAGCAATCTCATGAACAGCATACAATAACCAGTCGAGAATGAGAAGTTTCGAACGAAGCTCTCCAGGCCTTATAGAGTATTTTTCAAACAAGAACTCATCATCAGCCTCATTCATCCACTCATAAAAAACCAAACTCGTTTTGAAAGAGTTCAAGAACTCATCATAATCCTCATCATAAACATTAGGTATATCCTCTAAAATTTCGTGTTCAAACTCAGCAACCCTCGCTTCAAAATCCTCAAACTCCTTAACCTTAACCCTCAAATAAGGTCTTAACTCTAAAGTGTGAGTGCACATTTGAACCATAGAAAACTCTGTTAGCTTCCTATTCTTTTTACCCAAACAAACAATAATCCTGTGAGCAGTTAAAGGATCTAGGTAGAGCTCTGCAACCCTCCTTCCAAGGAGAGTTGTTTTCAAAACTTCACGCTCAGTATTCTTGACATCAAAAGCACTCACAAAATCAGAGTTAGAACCCTCAATAAAACCCCAATCCTTAAGCATTGCCAAAGTCCTGTTTATCATATCCTTAATCCTGTCAAAATCCTCAAACTGAAAAGCCCAAAAGGTTTCTTTAAAAAACTCCTCCAAATCCTTCCTCGTTCTAACAATACCAGTAGCGATAAGACTCAAGAGGTAAGTTCTAAAAACAGGTTCAACAGCCAACTTTGAGTAAATCTCCTCAGGCCTTCCAAGAATAAAATGTTCCACTATAGCTCTTTTCTCACTCTCAGAAGTTGAAAAACAGATTGCTTGGCCCTCACTATCATAACTTGGTCTTCCAGCACGACCAAACATCTGTTGTATTTCTAAAACAGGAATCCAATCCATACCATGATAACCATACCTCTTCAAATCCCTAATAATAACCCTAAAAGCTGGAAGGTCAACACCGTAAGCCAGAGTTGGAGTGCAACAAATCACCTTAATAATTCCCTTCCTAAAATTTTCCTCAATAATAGACCTTTGCTTAGCAACTAATCCAGAATGGTGAAATGCAACTCCCCCCTTCAAACAATAAGCTAATCTCTCACACTGCTTTGTTGGCTTTGGCAGAACACTCAAAACCTCACTTGCAAGTTTATCAGAACTGTCAAATTTCAACTTAAGCTTCTTCACTATAGTCTCAGCTGTTTTCTCAGCCCTCTGCTTTGTATTAACAAAAACCAAGCATTGCTTTCCCCTCTTTATAGTATCATAAACCAAATCTAAAATTGGAACTCCAAATTTTTCACTAACAAAAACCTTCGGTGAATCGCTCATGCTGAAAGGAGAAAGAAGCGTTATTTAAAAAGTTTAGTAATGAGAAATCATTCTTTATCCTCAGGCTCGAACTTGGGACAATTAACAATCAAAACCGAAAAACCACGACTATTAGCTCTCTTGCTCATAAGATAATCCTGACAAGTATCCCTAAACTTACACATAGAACAAAGCTCCACAACCTCTGCTTGCTCGCTTGAAATATTCATTATGAAAACTCTATGAAAAAACTAATATTTAAATCTTTCTTTTTGAGGCCATGTTAATTCACTGTTAGTGTGACAAAAAAGCTAAGCGAAGTTTTGCAAGGCAAGATTTTGATGAGCAACTGCAAGGATCAAATCTGCCTACTTGCGCTTGATACGAGTTTTTTTCTCGACTTCTTCAAAAACCTTTCTCCTTGACAACATTGTACTCTCACTCCATTCACTCTGCTCATCCCGTTTGGGATGTAATACCAACACTGCAGTCAAAACATCAAGGAGTTGGTCATCAATTTATATTAACTGTTAAGTAGTAAACTAACCTCATACAAAATCCGGTTTAAAGGACAAAAACAAGCATGAAAGAGAACACACCCCAAATCTGCTTTATTCCTATATTACAGCTCCT
>CAZNLC010000111.1:0-2233 GCA_964573865.1 uncultured Methanosarcinales archaeon
AAGTGACGCCAACAATAGAATAATAATTAAAAGACCTTTGAGAAAGAAGAAAAATTGAGGCTTCCAAAGACTAATAAGCCATATAGAGAACACTAACATCAATAAACCTAGGACAAACTTGACTGTTTTCTTAAATCTTCTCTTTGTGAAACCAAATAATCTTTTGTTCTTTCTCATCATAAAACATCTCATTGATTTTTGCACAAAATTTACACAAAACAAAACCAAAAACAATACTAAAACAACACTAAAGCAGTAGTTTTTGTTTTTAAAACTTTCTAAAAATTAGTAAAATTTTTATAAGGACCAAAACTCTATTTTTTTGTGAAACTCAAGATATACTTATTCAGGCATGGTGGAACACACTACAACAAAAATCACATATTCACTGGTTGGAAGGATTCAAGACTTACAAAAGAGGGTATTATAAACGCAAAAACAGTTGCTAAAAAATTGAGGAACAAAAGATTTCAAGTCGCTTTTCAAACTCACCTTTCAAGGAGCAAAGAAACACTGAAGTATGTTCTCAAGTATCATCCTGAATGCACTCGTATAATAACTGATGACAGAATGTTAGAGAGGAGTTATGGAGACCTGCAAGGTATGAAACACAGCACTTTCATAAAACTACACGGAAAAACATTGTTTGACATCTACCACAGGAGTTACGATGTTCCTCCACCCAACGGTGAAAGTATGAAAATGGTCGAGCAAAGAGTTCTAAGCTTTATAAATGATTTAATACCTTTTATGAAGAAGAGAAGGATAAATGTTGCAATATCAGCTCATGGTAATTCTATGAGGCCGTTTAGAAGATACTTTGAAGGTTTAAGCATTAAAGAAATGATGAAACTTGAAAACCCGTGGGATGACTACTTTGAATACACAATAGAGGTTTAATACAAAAACTAATGTTGCTTTATTAAAAATTTCTTATTATTTTAAATTTTAATGGATAAATTTAAATATAAAATACTAATTTTTATACACTATGAACAACGAAGAAATAGAGGAGGGTGTTGAGAAAACATACAAATGCAAGAGTGTTATTATTGGCAGGAAGAAGAAGGAAGATGCTCAAGGTGATAGATTCCCTTGCTTTATAAACCTCTGTGACCATAACAATCCACACCTAAGCACAAAAACACCTTTCAAGTTTTTGGACTTCATGGCTCACAAGATAATCATAAAAGGCTTAGATATAAATTATTTAATCCCAGGGAATGATATTGTGATAAACAACTTGGAATCAATAACAATAAAACAAGAAGGACCTCATATTTTTGTGACTGGAGTGCAGAATAAGAGTATTAGGGAGGAAAAGGTCAAGGATATGGATGTGGAAGAATAAAAATCAAAAAAATCAAAACTAATCCTTACCTAAAAATTCTTCAATCCTCAACAACCTGTTGAACTTTGCTGTTCTCTCACCCCTACAAGGAGCTCCAATCTTTATTTGACCACAACCCAAAGCAACAGATAAATCAGCAATAAAGGTGTCCTCTGTTTCTCCAGAACGGTGGCTTACCATGATATTCCAACCAGCATCCATAGCAATCCTCGCAGCTTTCAAAGCTTCAGTAACTGTTCCGATTTGGTTGAGCTTTAATAACAAAGCATTACAAGCTCTCTTCTTCACAGCCTTCCTTATAATGAGAGGATTTGTTGTTAACAAGTCATCACCCACAACTTGAACTTTACCAGAAAACTTTCTTGTCAATTCAGCAAAGTGTTTAAAATCGTTCTCCTCAAAAGGATCCTCTATAGAAATAATAGGATACTTAGCCAATAATTCAGTATAGTAATCAATAAGCTCTGAAGCTGAAATCCTCTTACCATTCAAAACATAAGAGTTTCCATCAAAAAAAGAATTAGCAGCAACATCCAAAGCTAAGCTAATCCTATCACTATAACCAAGCTCCTCAACACTCTCCATTATAAGATCAAGGGCTTCTTCAGGAGTTTCAATATTGGGAGCAAAACCTCCTTCATCACCAACATTCACAGCGGTTTTACCATATTTATCTTTAATAACACTCTTAAGTTGGTGATAAACCTCACTGACAATCCTCGCTGATTCTTTGAATGATTTTGTGTTCTTTGGAGTTATCATAAACTCTTGGAATGCAAGTTTTGTCCCAGCGTGTTTTCCACCATTTATAATATTAGAGAATGGTTTCGGAATCTTAAGCTTGTTCTTGAACTCTCCGCCCCAAAACAATTTTCCAAGAAA
>CAZNLC010000112.1:0-2224 GCA_964573865.1 uncultured Methanosarcinales archaeon
GTTATATGTTGTGTTAATTTGCTACTGGAATTCACAATTCACTCCTTAATCTTCTTGTTAAGCTCACTCAACCACATAGCACCTATCCTAACAAGCTCTGAGTTAAAAGCATTGGAGAGCTTGTAGGTCTTCTTGTAGAGGTCATAGTAGACTAAGCCCATACTCTTCATAGGAGTTAGTATTCTATCGTAGAACTGTCTCTTGTTATAACTCAATTTTACTTTTTTCCCAATATACGGTTCTCTGTCAATCTTTGTTACTAGTTTACCTTCATGAAGTTTTGTTGCGAATTCCGACATTTGCGGTTTTGTCAATTCTCCCTTATGAAGTTTCATCTCCCTAACCAATGCTTTAGCCACTATAATCTGTTGTTCAGTAGCAAATATTATTTCATAGATATCCTCAGGAAGGTTGAACCTATCAAACAGGATTACCATTAGACACCCCCACTTGAGTGGTTTAATAACAAACTAATATATAAATTTTATCCTTTTCCATATTAATTTATTTAATTTATTAGCTTTACACATAGTTATAATAGATTATAATAGATTATAGCAATTTGTAAAGTTAAGATTTTTCCACAAACTAAGATCTTGGTAGAATCCTCTGTTTCTCTTCATAAAATAGCTCTAAAATCTGGAATAGAATCGAGAGTAAAAAATAGTAAAACTTAGTATTCTAAACCACAGACTGTCTTAGGTTGTCTTATCTTAGGTTATCTTAACTACTTTTTAGTACTAAAAATAGAAAGGTTTAAATAATTGCTTGGAGTTCAATAAGTGGGGGGTGTTTTTTAGTGAACATAAAAGTGTTAATCGGAATATTGTTAGTATTTATGCTTGGTTGGGCTTCCCACTCAATACTATCAAAAAATGAGTTGAATAGCATAATCCAAGATTCAAACAACAAAACCATTGACGAAAGATTACTTGATGAGAAAACAAATGGAAGTTCTTGCACCACAACAACCACTTGCAACATAAAACTTGAAAATCCTAAAGGCTTAAACCAACACACGCCAGAAGAGACTACTAAAAAAGCTAAAAAAGACTATGATTCTGTGCTAAGACTATTCTTCAAAAATAAACCTAAAACACCTTCAGACAGAATCAGTGAAAAACAAATAAAAATCTACCCAGACAAGGTAGTCATTGAAATAAAAAACGCTGAATGGTCATCATTTACACCAACAGGTTCTATGGAACCTGTATTAAATGAAAACTCAAATGCAATAGAGGTTGTTCCAAAATCAGAAGATGAAATAAAGGTAGGCGATATTGTATCATACTATTCGACATACGCTAACACAATTATAATACACAGAGTAGTAAAGATAGGACACGACAAAGAAGGATGGTACTGCATTACAAAGGGCGACAATAACCCAAGACCAGATCCTTATAAGGTAAGATTCTCCCAGATAAAAAGGGTTGTTGTGGCAATAATCTATTAAGATAAATGCAAGATAAATGCTAAAATCCTGACTAACAATTTTGGCTAACAATTCTTTAAAGTATTGGTAATGTTCAAGAACAAAATTTATAAACCACAAAATTATATTTTAGTTATGCTTCTCACAAAACTCCGCAAAAAGGAAAAACAAAGGAACAACAAAAGCTCGGACAAGAGAAGTTCCAAGAGTAACAAGGATGAAGAGCAAAACAAAGAACAAAACGAAAACTACTACGGAAAGTGTGAGCTTTGCGGAGGTAAATTGATTAAAGTCAGAGAGAAAAACAGTGGCGACAAAACATACCTCATACTAAAATGAGAAAAATGCCATCATGAAGTTGCTCGTGAGAAAAAGGAAGTGCTTGGTTTGGAGTGAAAACACAAGGGATAAATTATCTGAGACGAACTGCTTCTAAATTCCTCGGAGCTACTGTTTCTACCCTGTAAGCCTTGTGCAAAGAACTTGCAAGGTCTAAACACCTTGAATTTTCACCATGATTAACCACAATCTTCTTAGGTCTTGGATTACAATTATAAACAAAATGCATTAATTGTTTTCTATCAGAATGTCCTGAAAAACCCTCAATTGTTTCAACCCTCAAATTAACCTTAACCATCTCACCACCAATAACAAACTCACGCTCACCCCTCTGTATGCGCCTTCCAAGAGAACCCTCTCCTTGATAAGAAACAAACACTAAAAGATTCTTCTTATTATCAGCTAACTCTTTCAAATACTCAACACTTGGCCCTCCAACAAGCATTCCAG
>CAZNLC010000113.1:0-2210 GCA_964573865.1 uncultured Methanosarcinales archaeon
AGTTTATAGTGGAATCACACAATATAAAAGTACCATTTTTATCCTTGTTCATGTACAGAATAGCAGGTTTTGGAGTTAGTTTTTTAACACCAAGCAGTCATGTTGGTGGGGAACCATTAAGGGCTTATTTATTAACAAAACATAATGTTAAATTCACAAAAGCATTTGGTTCTGTAATAATAGACAAGGCAATAGAACTAACACTCAATGGTTTCTTTACAGTAATATTTGTAACATTCATAGTTATCTCATACTCATTCAATATTTATTTAAAACTCTTTTTGCTCCTAAACCTCTTCTTAATAATATTCTTAATCAGTGTTTTTTATTGGAGAACAATCCATGGTACTGGATTCTTCTTATTCTTTTATGAAATGCTAAGGTTTGACAAATTCAAACTAACAAAAAAGATAAAAAAGTATATTATTGACCTTGACAAGAACACAGTAAAACTCTTTTATCAAAGCAGGGCTTATTTCCCACTTGCCTTTATAACACACTTAGTAAGTTGGTTATTATCCCTTGTTGAATACCAACTCATACTACTAATGCTTGGTTATAAAGTCAATTTGATAACAGCGTTTATGATATACGCAGCAACAGGTTTTGCCTATGTAATTCCAATACCAGGAGCACTTGGGGTATTAGAGATAACCCAATCATTAGTAGCACATATATCAAGGTTAAAACCAGGAGTTGGTTTTGCGGTTAGTTTTATAGTGAGGGGAAGGGATGGATTATGGACAATAATTGGAATAACATACTTATATATTACAAAAGTGAACTTTATAAAACAATTATTAAACAACAAATTAAATGAAAAAGAAAAAGTGAGGAATAAGAATGGAAAACAAGGCATTGAGAACAAAGTTTAATATGAGATTTTTTAATGCAAAGTTTGATATTGCAAAGTTTGGTGTTGGAATGAGTGGGGGTGGTGCAAGAGGAGCAGCACACATTGGAGTATTAAAAGTGCTTGATAAGAAACTCAATATTGTAGTGGTTGCTGGTGCAAGTGCTGGAGCAATGGTTGCTGTTGCTTACTCAGCAGGAAAACTGAAAAAGCTTGAGAAAAAAGTAAAGAGTATAACAAAAAGAGATGTTCAGTCGTACTTTAGACTTTCAAGGTCAAAAGAGGGATTATTTGATAGTTCACAAATAGAGAATTTCATGAGGGAAATCATTGGTGATGTTAAACTTGAGGATTTAGATAAAAAAACAATCATTGTTGCTTCTGATATAAAAGCAGGAAGACCAATTTATTTCACAAAAGGAGATGCTGCTAAGGTAGTGGCTGCGAGTTCTGCAATACCAGGATTGTTCACACCAGTAAAGATAAAAAACATGATCCTAGTGGATGGCGGGTTATTCAACAACCTACCAGTGAGGATAATAAAAGAAGAGATGGAAAAAAATGGTGAGGAAATAAAAACAATTGGTGTTGATGTTACTTCCTCGGATGAGAGACTTGGAAAGGCAACAAAGTATTTAGTAAATGGGGTTCAAGCACTTGACAAGAGAATAATAATATTAAAGGAGAGAATAAATAATAATCCCAAACTCTCAAGGATTGAGAGGTTAAGGTTAGTAAGGGCTGTGCTTGATAGGATAAGAATGCTGAGGAAAAACAAGGAATTATTAGACCATAATCCAAACTACAACTTAGCAGCAATACTCATTAGGGCAATGACCAAATTCAAGCCAGGAGAAAACATGGATGTCGGTGACTACACAATAAAACCAAATGTTAATGTCTTCAACCTTGATTTTTACAAAGCAAAACAAGCAATAGGGGCTGGTGAGAAAGCAGCAAAAAAGTTCTTAAAAGAACTCAAACATGAAAATAAACACGAAAATAAAAAATAATTTAAGTGATTATAAATCATAAGGTGGTCGTGTTGGTAAAACTCTTTTTTGAACCACTATGCTTTGACTCCTTTTCTGTTAGGAGCATGGCAACACTTGTTACCATTGGCAATGCTGATACTTCAGAATCAAAAAGCACAGGAAAAAATACAAACACAGGGAAAAGCACAAAAATACTCATTGACCCTGGAATAGCACTTGGTCCAAGCAGGTTCGGGCTTGAGCCGAGTAAACAAGAACTAAAAGCATTTGATGATGGAAGAGCAAAAATAATTAATAAGTTAGGAGATGTGAGCATAGTAACAATCTCTCACTACCACTTCGACCACCATCCATTCTATGAT
>CAZNLC010000114.1:0-2187 GCA_964573865.1 uncultured Methanosarcinales archaeon
TGTTTTTTTAATAGCGATTTTACTCTGTATTGATTTTTCAAGTGCAGCTTTAGAGAAAAATGTCAATTTTGTAGCACCTTGGGTTTTTGAAAGTGTTGACATTAAGATTTTTGGGAACGCATTTCAAACAGATTCTTATGATAATGTTCTTAAGAATGATTCTATAACAGCAGACCTTTCAGGCAGTCAAGACTCAAGGGTTTTCTTTGGTGGGGAGTGGTATCTTAATGGAGGAACAGTGACTAGTCCAGAATTAGTTGTTGATAATGATTTATTCAATCTTTTTGAAAGCTTAATTGAAGGTGATTATTCTAGATTGTTACCTGGTTTTCATGTGAGATACGCTTGTTGTGAGTGGCAGGAGTCAGAAGTTATGAATTGCTCAACCTCTTCTGAAATAATTAATTGTAGCAGAGACCCCGGGGTTATGATTTACTTGTTTTACAAACAAGATGACTCTATAAAACAAAGTTGCTATTCAGACTGTAGCTCTAGAGTAAATGGTTCACGAGAAAACTCATCAATAAATAATTATGCTGACTGTCTTAACGAGTGTTTTAGAGAAAGGGGTTTGTTTGAGAATGATGAAGAGGCATTTGAGTATTTATTGAATAACACAAGATTTCATAAGACAATCTTTGGTGCGGACAGTTATTCCTCAACTATAATCCTATGCAAAATTGATAATGGTCTCTGGTGTTCTTCACTGACTTATTTTAGGCGTTACTCATCAACACTTAGAGTTTCAAAACCAGTTTTAGTTTTTACTAATGAAGAGCTTGTTGAAGAGTTTGGAGTTAGTCCTGATTCTTTGATTTATTACAATCCTGAAAGCAACAGTTTAGAATTTAGTGAAGAGCAGAATATTAGCACGAATTCAATCCTCAATTTTACATCAAAGTTGAACCTTAAAATCAATTCAACTTTGTTAACTAATGAGGAGTCGGAATTGCTCGAAAAACTCACATCTTTAAAAATCCTTGATATGAAAACAAGCTTTAAAGATTTTAAGCTTTTATTGAGTTTTGACTTGGAAAATACAGGAGTGATGCCTGTTATTATAAAATCCATGTTTTTGTCTGATGGAAACAAAACTTACAGTGTCTTTGACTTGCAGAATGAAAAAACCATTGTTATAAATACTTCTTCAAAAAAGGATTTTTTGTTAGAAATCAAGGATTTTTGTGATTTAGTTGGCAAAAAAGCAATTTTCTTCGTTTATTACTCCCCATACAATTATTTAGGAACTTCAGATTTTATTTTTAATAAGAGTTTAGAAATAAAGTTTGATAATGATTTATTCTCTGATTATTACACTTTAAATTCTTACTATCCAGAAGATGATTTTTTTGTGTATGAAGCACAACCTTCTATTAACAAGAACAACAGGATAGACTTGCATGTTGGAAACAAAGCTGGAATACTAAGGTCTTTCATAAAACTTAATCCTCTTGTGATAAACACTGATTTCAAGCGCGCTTTCTTGAAATTTAATGTCTTAAAGTTTGATAATAATTCATCAATATCTATTTATTCAATACCCCTTGATTTTGATGTTGAGAGTGTTAATTATGCATTCCAACCCAGGATTGGAGAGTTCGTTGATAATGTCTATGTTGATAAGAACGGTTCATTTTATGTTGACGTGACAAAATCTGTAAAGGAAGGATGTTTTGGTTTCTTAATAAGAGCGTTTGATGAAAACTCTAATAGTGAAGTAGTTATTAATTCTTTAGAATCAACCAATAAACCAAGAATTTTAACACTAAAGCCAAGTTCTAAAAAGCACAACCTTCTCAGCTTTATTTGTGACTAACCAAATATTTCCACAAGACAATTGTCACAAGAAAATATTAATAATTGAACTATTTCTCTCTTCCTATGTTAACAGTAACAGACTTAGCAACTTACACTTATTGCCCGAGAAAACTCTACATTTCAAAGGTTTTAGGAGTTAAGGAACCCTTGAAGAAACAAGTTGTTCTTGGTAGGATAAGGCATGAAGCTTTTGATTTGATGAATAAACAACAAGAGCTTATTATAAGCTCTATAACAAAGATTGATAAAAAGTTTATTGAAGGTTTGTTTAGAAAGGAGTACTCAAACGCGCTTATAAAATCAATATTAAATAATAAAGTTCTTTTGAGGAATTTTAACCTTAACACTTCAGATGTTTTTAAAACAGCT
>CAZNLC010000115.1:0-2146 GCA_964573865.1 uncultured Methanosarcinales archaeon
TTATGTCTTTAGGAGGAACTTTATTAGGATTTTTATTAAAATGTTCGTTTAAAATTCTTAAATATTCTTTTGCCTCTTCAATGGAATCTCTTACTCTTTTAAATGACCTTATTGTGTGAATGCCTGACTTTTCTAACCTACGAAGAATCCTGCCTAAATCGTTCCAATTAATTCTAGGCGGACGTACCGGTCCTGGACGCGGATGTGGTGGATTTGGGGAACCTTTCTTTTTGAGATAAAGAATAATTTTCTTAGTTTCCCCATTATTCAAAGAAACATCTTCTCCATTAGGCATATAATTAGATTTAGTAGCATCTGGAATTGCTTGTATGTAATAATTCCCAGCAGCAAGTTTAAATGTAACCTCTCCATTAGATGTAACTTTTTCGGATATCTTATTGTTTTTATTATACACCTCAACTAGAATATTCTCTCTAATCAATTCCTTACTCTCAGAATCTAGAAGATGAATAATTAAAGTTGCTTCATTACCTGGAGTTGGGGTTGGAGTAGTGCTAGGTTCAAGCTCAAAGTTAAGTTGTGATGTAGTGTTAGCACGCACATCCACAGGTTTACTTTTAGATTCGTATCCTGGAGCTGATGCTTCTACATTGTAAGAACCAACACCAAGGTTTTCTAACTTGTAATGCCCCTTACTATTAGTTTTCGTTTCTCTTGGAGTTGGTCCTGAAGCTACAATTTTTGCCTCCTTTATTGGAATATCATTGTTATTGCGTTTACCTATAACAATACCTTCTATTCCTCCCTTGCCTTCTTTATTAGGTTTAGGTTTTGGCACCCACTTGAGTAACCAAGCAATTGCTATATAAACCAAGATAATTATTGCTACAATCGCAGCTACCATCAAAGACCATGAAAAACCTCCTATGATTGAGTATAACCAAGAGCAGAATCTTGAACCAAGCACTGTCATAAAACTCAAAGCAATTGCAAATGTTGTTCCTGCTTTTTTGTTTTGTTTGAAGACTGGCAGCTTATTGGTGAGTGGTTTTAGTATTGCGTATAGAATTGCAAAACTTAATACTACAACCCAGAATGGAACGATTTGTCTTTCCATATAACCCCATCCTGGGAGCATAACTTCTTGTGAGAGTATGTCCATTATTAGGTTCAGAAAATAACCAATAGCTCCACTAACCCTTGTTCTTGAATAGTGTCTGTAAGGATAAGCAAGTGTTGGTTGTACAAGCATTAGCAGAAGTACAAGTGCCGTTGAAGGAAATAACACTTTGAAATAATTCCTTAACCTTAAATTGAATTGCATTAAGTAGTCAATAACAAATTTAGTATTTAAAGTTTTCTGAGATTAATCTACTGTGAATAGTTTCGAATTGTGAACATCAAACAATCCTATTCTTGCACCAGCATCCAGCCAACCGTGAGCGTAGTTTAATGCTGCGAATGCATTTACAAAGTCTCCTCTTTCATAAAAGAACTTTGCGTCTGAATAATATCTCTTTATCATGTCCAGAAAGTCCTCTCTCTCAGCTTTAAGTGTTGTTCTATTACTGCTGTTTTCTGCTTCTTGGATTGCTTTCCCTGTGATTTCAAAGTATTTTTTCAATTTCTCTTCTGTTATATTAGTTATTAAATTCATTTTTTCCTCTTGAGTTCTTTAAATGCTTCCCTTATTTTTCTTGATGTTTCACGAAGCCATTTCTTATCTGCCATCACTGCTTTATTGTTAGGCCCTTTCATCGAGCTTAGATAACCAGGATAATCTTCCTTATAAACAGAGTATAGTTTTATGTGGAAGTGACTTATTTCAAAACCTTCTGTCATTAAACAAACCCTGTCTGCTTTTAAAGCGGTTTTCATTGCTTGTGCTATTTTTCTTGCTAACTTCATCGCTTTCAAGTATAATTTTTCAGGAACATCCTCCAAAACATCACTCCCATAGTGTTCTTTTGTCACTACAAGAAGAGTTGGCATTGTTATCTTCCCATTAAATGTTGGTGGGAATATGTCTAAGAACACAATAAAGTTTTTGTTCTCATAAACCTTGTAACTCTTTACCTCGTGCCTTGCTATCTTACAAAAAATGCAATTCTCATCATATTTTGTATTATTCGTTGTCTCACTCATTGACACCACCTTCTTTTTAGTTTTTTATTGTTCTAAACAC
>CAZNLC010000116.1:0-2139 GCA_964573865.1 uncultured Methanosarcinales archaeon
CACAGCTGTTTTAGTTGCAGGACCACTCCTGTTCATAGCGACATTATCCTTAGTTAACATACTCGGTGGGAATATTGGTGGAGTTGACATCTCAACTATCATGATGATAGGAGCCTACATTTTAATACCACTACTCAATATACTCTTCATAGTGTTCATAAAAATAACACAACCAGGAATATGATATGGTAATTATAGTGTGATAATCATGGAAGCAAGACACAAATTTGCAATAATCGCGGGATTAACACTCTTAGTACTGAGTTTTATCCTGTTCAAAAACACACCATTCTTAAGTATCTTTGTAGTCATATCAATAATAATTGCAGTCTCGCAATTTTGGATAGATTTTTTGAATTACAACAGAAAACAAAAGGAAATAGAAAGAAACTTTCCAGAGTTCGTGAGAAACTTTGTTGACGCTGTTAAATCAGGAATGCCTGCAACAAAGGCAATAATAGCGGTAGCGGATGAAGATTACTCTTCATTAAACCCATATGTTCAAAAACTCAAACACCAACTTGAGTGGAACATTCCTTTCCACAAAGCCCTAAAAAATTTTGCTGACTCAACAAACAACATACTGATAAAGAGAGCTATATCCACAGTCATAGAAGCTGAGAAAGCAGGGGGTAACATAGTAGATGTGCTCTCAACGATAACAACATCATTGTTAGAAATAAAAAAAATAAAACAGCAGAGAAGAGCTTCAATGCACGCTTCAATACTCCAGAACTACATAATCTTTTTAGTCTTCTTAGGAATAATTGTTATCATACAAAACTTTTTAATACCTTACATGAGCAGACTTGGACAGGGAACATTCGCATCATTAGGTGCGACTCAAAATCCGTTCAACATTCCAAGGACAGTGCGTGTGAATTTTAGCTCGTTAGCTTCATTCAAAAACTCAATTTCACAATGGTTTTTAAGCATAAATGGAATTTTTATGATGTTAGCAGTGATACAAGGTTTTTTCGCAGGGTTGGTAACTGGTATCATGGTGGAAGGGGATATAAGGTATGGAGTAAAACACTCTGCTGCCTTAATGTTGATGTCATTCCTGATAATAAGCCTTGCACAAGCTTTTCTATAGAGGGATAATCATGAAAATAAAACTTTTTTTAGACAAGAGTGTTAATGAAAACGCATCTTTTTACTTTGAAAAATCAAAAAAAGCTAAGAAGAAGATTGAAGGAACGAGGAAAGCGATTGAAGAGCTTGAGAAGAAACTTGAAGCACTTAAATCTAAAGAGAAGAAAAGTGAGAGGAGAATAGAAAAAAGTAGGGGGGAAGGGATTGTTGCTAAAAAATCCAAAGGTAAGAAATGGTACTATAACTTTAGATGGTTTTACACAACAAACAACTTCTTAGCAGTAGGCGGTAAGGACGCTTCAACAAATGAAATCTTAATAAAAAAATACGCAGAGTCAGAAGATCTAATATTCCATACTGATATGCAGGGAAGTCCGTTCTTCATCCTAAAAACAAGTAAGAAAACTCCAAAGAAAGAGGATATTGAAGAGGTGGCACAAGCAACAGCTTCATTCTCAAAAGCTTGGAAGTTAAAGGTGATGTATCTAGAGGTTTATTATGTGAGGTCTGAACAAGTTTCAAAGAAAACAAAAGCAGGTGAATACATAAAGAAAGGTTCCTTTATGATATATGGTAAGAGAAACTATCTAAGACCAAAGTTAAGGTTAGGAGTAGGAGTATCTGAAGATGAACTTATTGTCGCTCCAGTTAAAGTTGTTGAGCATAAGTGCAATAAATTTGTAGTAATAGAACCTGGTGATAGGGAAAAATCAAAGATTGCAATTGAAATAATAAAAAAACTCGCTCTGAAACCAAGTTTTAAGGACGAAGTTATGAGAAAACTTCCATCAGGGGGTTCATCAATAATAGGAGGGAATTACTGAGTTAATATATTTGAGTACTTAAGCTTAATAGAGCAGCAATAACCAAGACTTACAAGTAACTCACAATCAAACTTATTTTTATTCTGATGGGAATATCTACTTTTGAATAATTAAAAACAATTAAAAATATAACAAAGCATTTCTCTTATGTTAAACCCGAATTGAGGTTCGAACCAAAGCAAGAGCGCGTTAAATATGGAGAACATATTTTATGATATAG
>CAZNLC010000117.1:0-2125 GCA_964573865.1 uncultured Methanosarcinales archaeon
AACAAATGGTTGAAAGAGTTTAAGTATTAGGGCTAAGACTATGTTAGCGAGTGGTCCCATCAGTGCAACAACACCCATTGCAAAGTAATTTAAACCATACCTAAAATAACCCAAACGATGCCCAGGCATAAAATGAACTATTATACTACCTGCAGCTATAAAGAAGAGATTCCCCCTGCTTGCAAAAACAAGCATCAAACAGAGCAGTAAACCATAAAGCCACATGCTGTACTCCACATTAAAACCAATGTGGAGTGCATAGATTTTTTGAGCGATAATCTTAACAAGTAAAGCCAATGAAACTATGAGAAACATGTTGATTAGATTCCTTGTTCCGTACAAGATATCTGGTTGTTGTGAAGGACCCCACTGTTTAAAGGATAAACAAAAAGCGAGTATTAAAGCAGTTATTATGAAACCCTTAATCTCATTCTCGTTGAACCTTAGGTAACGCCTTACTTTATCTTGCAAGTCATAAAAACTGTACATAATCAAAAAATTAGATAATTATATTTTTAAAACTTACTAAAAAATGTTAAAAAACAAAAAATTATATGATTGTACACAAACAAAATCAAGAAAGCACAATTCAAACAACTCTATAAGAGTAAGAGAATTCTATTTGGTTCTTTGAGAGTTTATTTTCAAAATTCCTTATAAACTTTAACACTGCTTCTTCATGACCTACTCCGAGAACAGCCATAACTTTAGAATTAGGATTATCCACTAAAACCCTGAATAATTTCTTGGCAATGAAGCGATTCCTATCAGTAACTAATACCTTGTAAAGTCCTGGATATCTTGATTTAATCCTTGATAGTATTTCATCAACGACTTTTCTATCAGGAATCTTCCTTATGTCAAAGTTTATTTGTTCACGCTTAAAAGGTGCTTTCAATATGTCAACTATAAAATTTATTTTTTCCTTAAAACCGAAGTTCTTTGAAACCTCTCTTAAGGTTAGGTCAATGTCTTTGTCAACAAGAACAATCCTCCTATTATGCTTCAAAGCAAGCCTAATAGCTTCTTCCATTTCAGAACCAGGACTAACCCCCAAGTTCTTACCAATTCTCCTCTGAATAAATGAAGCAATAGTTCCGAACAAAAAACCCTTAACTCCAACCTTAGTTATTGAAGGAATCTTCGTTCTTGTCCTCTTTGTTTTTTTATTCATTATTCTCTGTAGTATAACAGAAAACCTCTTTTCATCGAGCTCAATAGCAATTATTTCAGGGTCTTTCTCCTTGAATACTTTCCTAACTAATTTTATGCTTTCCTCAGAAACATGGGAAACTCCTACTAAGAACAATCTGTTAAGCATACTTTTCTCTTTCATAACAAATAGTATGAAAGACCATATTAAATAATTTACTCAAAAACAGGAAGATAAGAAGAACAAAAAAATCAATTACTTACTCTTTGGAGTTATTGTCAACCACATCATAGCAAAAGCAGCTATTAAAAAGATAACTCCCAGGCCAAGCATCTTTGGTTGAAAAACAACACTAATCGCTGTTTGTGTGACAGAAGCGTTTTCTAAATTAGTTGCTGACGATTGTTGCAGGAAATAATCACCATAAACCTGACTAAAAGCTATTAAAACTATAAATGCCAAAAAACCAAGCAGTGTTGAGTGAACAGCACTCCACTTTGACAACAACTTTGTAAAGCTTTCTTCAGGAGTTCCTAAAAACTTAAAACTCACAATAATAAAGAATGCTATGAAAAGCATAAAGAACAACCATGGTGTAATTATCTTTACAATAGCTAAGAGCTTAGGTGACAACATTGTAAAGAAAGCTATCAGGAAAGCTATGAAAGCGTTCAAGCTCTTATTATCTTTGAAAAAACCAATTGTGTTGAGAATAGCATATACAATAACAAAGATAAGTAAGAATGCGAAAATCATTGAGAACCTTTCCAAAAATAACATGTCTAGGAAATCAGCCATTTTCACCAACCTAATAACTCACACTAAATAAAAATTATAAAAATTAATCAAACCTTTTGAACATATCCTTGAAAACATCAGCCATTTTCTCACCAGCCGTCTTTGAACCACCACCTTCTCCAGATGTCACAAACCAGATTATAATAGCGAACACAGCAATTATTATTATCAAAG
>CAZNLC010000118.1:0-2091 GCA_964573865.1 uncultured Methanosarcinales archaeon
CCCGTTGCACCCATTTTAATTCTTAGAATTTCAGCAACTTTCTTTACTGATATAATTACAGCGCACAGCTCTTTTTGGGGTATGTCAAAAATATTATCATACTTTCTTTTGGGAACAACTAACGTGTGACCTTCACAAACAGGTTTTTCATCGAAAAAAGCAATAGTATTCTCATCTTCATATATTATATAAGCAGGAATTTTCCTCCTAATTATTTTATTAAAAACATCATCCTTTGTCATTTTTATACTTTAATATTTAAATTATTTAAAAATTTATTTATTTGACAGACCCCCCTATGTTAATTCTCGTTTTTAACAGCTCACTTTGTTCACTAAATTGAACATCTAAAATAACACCCCGTTGCTAACGCCCTCCACCTTTATTATATAAACTATTTACTTAAGACTTATAAATCTTCCGAAAAGATATTTTCTCTCTGAATTGGAGAAGCAACGAAAAATCTACAAAATCAATTTTTACCTAACTTAGTTATAAAAACTTAGTTTGTCTGTAATATGTTAAATTCTCCAAGTCAGCATAACTGTGAATAATTCATCGGTAAAGCTGGCGAAGAAATGAGTAACACTATCTGTTGAATTTATTCAACCAATTTAAGTAGGTTATTACACCAACAGTTAAAACACATGATGAAATAAAAGGTACACTACAAAAACTTACTTCTGTTTCACAAAATAATCTAATTTGCTGTTATTCATCATTGAGAGGTCATTTTTTCAACGTCTCTAGTCTCTTAGGTTTCTTCTATGAACTCCGAAACATTTCTAATAGAACCAAACCTCATTCATTATATTATTCTTTAGATTCTTCACGAGTTCAAAGGTAAACACTTACTAAAGCTTTTGGGCCAACCGAAAGTAGAGAATGGTTGAAAAGATCAATAAGAATCAAACTACAATCAAACAGGTGGTAGGGATTGTTCTAGATGGAACAAAGATGAAACTTAATAATTCTTGTTTTTTCTACTAATAGTAAGTTAACAGACTGATTATCGAAACATTTAAATATATCTTGTTTTGCTTTTTTTCACAAGACGGTCATAGTGGCTTGGTTCCACCCGATCCCATCCCGAACTCGGAAGTTAAACAAGCCCACGTTCCACGTTGTACTGCTCTATGAGTGGGAAGCGTGGAAAACCGTCACTTTCTCTCAAATCTTAAATATTAGTTTTTGTTTCTTTTAATGGATGAGGGTTTTTGCTGATTTTCATATTCACGGGAGGTTTTCAAGAGCCACTTCTAAGGATTTAACACTAGAAAAACTTGAGTCATTCGCTAGGATTAAAGGTCTTAATCTCTTAGGCACTGGTGACTTCACACACCCAAAGTGGTTTTATGAGATTAAGGAAGAACTGACAGATGATGGTTCTGGTATCTTAAGATCAAAATCTGGTTTTAGGTTTTTGTTACAGACAGAACTCTCTCTTATTTATAAACAAGGTGATAAAATAAGAAAGATTCATCTTGTTATTTTAGCACCTAACATTGGGGTTGTTGAACAGATTAATTCTTTATTACTCAAGTTTGGCAGGTTGGATTATGATGGAAGACCTACTTTTGGTGTTAAGGCGTTTGAGTTGGTTGAGTTGTTGAAGAGCATTAGTAGTGATATTGAGATTATTCCAGCTCATATTTGGACTCCTTGGTTTTCATTGTTTGGTTCTAATTCTGGTTTTGATTCTGTTGAGGAGTGTTTTAAGGACCAAACAAAGCACATCTTTGCTTTAGAAACTGGTTTGAGTAGTGATCCTGAGATGAATTGGATGTTATCACAACTTGATAATTTTACCCTTGTTTCTAATTCTGACTCTCATAGTTATTGGCCTCATCGTATTGGTCGTGAGTGTAATGTTTTTGACTTAAAAGAGGATTTTACTTACAAAGATATTATTAATACTATTAGAACAAGAGAGAATTTCTTGTTTACTGTTGAAGTGGATCCTTCTTATGGTAAGTATCACTTTGATGGTCATCGCAATTGTAATGTTGTTTTATCACCACAGGAATCTATTAAATTAAATAATACTTGTCCTGTTTGTCACAAACAATTAACTATTGGTGTTTTACACCG
>CAZNLC010000119.1:0-2091 GCA_964573865.1 uncultured Methanosarcinales archaeon
CTTTTGATCTCATAATCCTTGGTTATTACAAAGACAATCATATCAGCAACATACTTCATAGCTAAGAAAGCTTGTTTTTCAATTCTATTCATCTTATTCATCCTATTCAAAGTTCCGGGAGTGTCCAAAAATTGTATCTTCAAATTACTTGAATCACTCAAAATCAAGTAACCAACATTCACACGCTTAGTTGTAAAAGCATAGTTGTTAATCTCAGGCTTTGAACCAGTGATCTTGTAGAACAAAGTAGTCTTGCCGACATTTGGAAAACCAGTTATTGCAACTGTGAACAACTCCTTAAAAACAGGAAGCTCCTTAATACCCTTTCTAAGCTCTTCCAAAAAAACAAGTTGTTTTGAAATCCTCTTTATAATAGAACAAGCCCTGCCGTAAAAAGCCCTCTTATCACTCAACTTTTTGGAAACCTCAATTATCTTCTTTGAAGCCCAGCTTAAACTCGCAAGAGCTTTTTTAATCCTCACAATACCAAAACTATCCTCCAAAACCTCCTTGTAAAAATCTGGAACACTGTCAAAACTTGGAAAACCCCTAACAATCCTTTCCAAATCCCTGACCAATGAATCCCTGAACAAAACAATAGCTTCCTTATCAGAGACCTTACGCTTCTTAACCCTCTTGAAAGCCCTCTCTATCAAATCCTGAGCTCCTATAACAAAACCAACATTCACCCTCATACAACACCCTAAAAAAAGAAAGAATTTAAATAAGTGTTGTTTTTATTTTTTAGTATGAAACTCATCTATGTAAGCATTAACAAAATTAACATGAGAAACTACCTGCCAAAAGATAGTTCTTCAGTGTTTGAGATACACTTTGAGGACAACCTTGGAAAACAAGTTATAAGGGAGAGGATGAAGATAGAAAAAGCACTTGCTTCCATCATCAACAGCATAAAAAACAAGGAAGAACTAAAAAACTACGAGATTGGGGAAGAAGTTAAGGTAGTAATACAGGATAAGGACAAGGTTAAAAGAGTGATTGACGATTTCTTGTTCAAAGCAAAGGAGTTGATAAAAAAACTCGACAAGAAAAACCCTGAGAATTATTTGGACACCCTCTCAAGAATAAACAGGCTTTCTGTAAATGTTAGTGAAGAGATTAAAAAACTCCCAGAGAGGAAGAAGAGCTTTTGGGAAGAAAGATTGGAGAGAAAGCTGGGCAAGTAGCAACAAAAATGAACTACAAAATAAAATCATCAAAGATAGTTTTCAAGAGGAAGTGGCTCTCAATAAGGTCAGATACAATAACAAGTAATAAGAAAACCTTCAAGTACTATTCTGTAATAATACCAGAGAAGGAATTCCCAATAATAGTTGCAATAACACCGAACAATAAAATAATCATGGAAAGAATATTTAGATTTCCACTTAGAAGATATGTTCTTGAACTTCCAAAAGGCACAGTTGAGAAAAACGAAACAATACTGCAGAGTGCAAAGCGCGAACTCTTGGAAGAAACAGGGTACGAAGCTGAGAGAACAATAAAAATTGGAAAATTCATTGCAAACCCTTCAAGACTAACAGAAACAGCAACAATATTCGTAGCACTAAATGCGAGAAAAAAAACAGAACAAAGACTTGAAGAGCTTGAAGATATAAGAGTAATAGAAATGACTTACGATGAAATCTTAGAGAAGGCAAGCAAGGGATTAGTGGATGGAGTTAGCATAGCAGCATTAACCCTTGCCATGAACTTGATAAAAAAATTAAGAAAACATAAGATAAAGAGATAATCACACATTCTCAACCTTTTTCTTCAACGCATCAAACTCTTCTACATAATTATCAATACTTTTAGTGTAGTCCTCACAAGCTTCAAGAAACCAATTGGCATAAGTGAATAAACCATTAACAGTAGCGTGTACTTCGGGATTCTCCTCTTTCAGTGCATTAAGACTCTCTTTCAATGCATTAGGATTATCATTAGCAAATTTTGGGAGTGGAGTATTATAAATTGTATTATAAGCAGAATCCAACACTTCCTTAAACTCAACCAAGCTTTTTTTAGCATGCTTAATTAAATCTTCCAAACTTCTCTTCACCTCCTTAGGCCCTAAACCCTTCTTCACTT
>CAZNLC010000120.1:0-2090 GCA_964573865.1 uncultured Methanosarcinales archaeon
TTTATAGTTCTTTAATTTCTTCCAATACTTCATCAATAGTTTTTCTACGATTTACAGATGGGTGAAAATAGAACATAGAACGTGATATATGATCACCAACAACATAAATTTTAGGTTTTCCATGTTCGAGATTTGAGGATATAGCTGCTCCCAATTCAACATACATACCAGTGCCAGCCTCGTCGCTTAGGAGTATAAAAACATCACAATTCCTAACTGCGTTAATATCTTCAACAGAATATTCACGAGCGATTTTAACATTGTTCTCATAAGGCTTAATTAATTTATGCAATGTCCAATCAGCAGCTATCTCGTGTCCTAACTTCTTAAATTTACTATATAAATGCCGAACTTCTTGTTTTTTATTAAACCTGGCTGCAATATAAACTTTCATAACTAAAAGTGAATATTTTAATTTAATAAATCTTTCGTCTTTAAGTAAGAGAGGAAAGTTTAAGTCATTCACCTAAAATAGTTTCTGGAAAGTTTATTAAGTAACTAATATCTAAAAGATCCGTATAGAATTCTGAAGAAAAGGTAAGAAAATGTGAAGTGTGAATCAACAAAACACAGGTTTAGAAAGATTTAAAAAACAATAATCATCTTCCTATTTAGAAGGGGGGCATAGTTCAACCTGGCTAGAACAGACGGCTCCAGTTGTGGAGATTTGAGCTTTACGCTATGATAGAAGAAACCGTCAGATCTGGGTTCAAATCCCAGTGTCCCCACCTTTTATTTCTTTTCCATTATGAAAAAATATATTAACAAGTTGTTAAATTTCTATCATGATTATGAAAAAGAATGTTTTAGAAGCTACTGCTACTCTCGTTGGTTGCACTATTGGTGCTGGTATTTTGGGAATTCCTTATGTTGTTTCAAGATCTGGTTTTCTAACAGGTGTTATTGATATTGTACTTATTGGAATCCTTATGTTAGTTGCTCATTTGTATTTGGGAGAGGTTGTTTTGAGGACTAAGGGTAATCATCAACTTACTGGTTATGCAAAAAAGTACACAGGTAAGCTTGGAAGGTTTTTTATGATTATTTATATGGTGTTCGCAATCTATGGAGCTATGACTGCTTATCTCATAATGAGTGGTGAGTTTTTGGGTTTGTTATTGAACGGCTCTCCCTTCTTTTACAGCATGCTTGTGTTTGCTATAATGGCAATTATGATTTATTTAGGATTAGAGGTTATAGAAAAATCAGAGCTTGTTATGATGTTCTTGTTCATCGGTGTTTTGTTTGTTATAGTTGCTTTATGCTTACCAAGTGTTAACATCAATAACCTCAAAGGTTTGAATATAAGTAATTTTTTCATTCCCTATGGTGTTGTGTTATTCGCATTTTTGGGAGAAGTTGCAATACCTGAGATGGTTGAGGAATTGCGTGAGAATAGGAAGGAGTTGAGAAAATCTATCATAATTGGTGGGTTAATACCTATTGTAATTTATATACTGTTTTCATTGGCAATTGTTGGGGTTTCCGGAGTTAACACAAGTAAGGACTCAATGACAGGTCTTATTCATTTTATTAATCCTGTTGTTGTTAAGGTTGGAATGATATTTGGAATACTCACAATGCTAACGAGTTTTTTGGCGTTAGGATTGGCTCTGAAAGAGATGTTTATTTATGATTTTAAGCTGGAAAAGATTTTGGCTTGGTTTTTAACAATGTTCGTACCATTATTCATCTTTGTTAGTGGTGTTAGAAACTTTATAGAAGTTTTGTCTGTAACAGGAGCTCTTACTGGAGGTGTTGTTGGAGTGCTTATTGTATTAATGCATAGAAATGCTTCTCTTAAAGGTGATAGAAAGCCAGAGTTTGTTATAAAGCAAAACTTGATTGTAGATGTTTTGCTCATACTACTATTTGCTTTTGGGATAATACACCAGTTTCTAACATTGTTTGGAATAATAAAAGTATAATAGAAGTATAAGAAACACAAAGGTATAAGAAATAAGATTTATTTTTTCTTCTTCCTCTTGTTCCTACCTTTAACCTTACTGTTCTTTAATGTTTTGGCCCCTCTACTAACCTTTTTAGCCTCACTAACTCTCTTTCTTATGGTTTGTTGAGCTTGCTGTTTA
>CAZNLC010000121.1:0-2083 GCA_964573865.1 uncultured Methanosarcinales archaeon
TTCACACTAGAAACATGCCACTCTCCAAGGATGTTGATTTGGAAAGAATTGCAGCTGTTACTCATGGTTTTGTTGGAGCGGACTTAGCTGCACTTGCCAAAGAAGCAGCTATGATTGTTTTAAGAAGGGTTCTTCCAGAGTTAAAATTAAAGGAAGAACAACCACTATCAGAAGAGCTTCTTGAAAAATTAGTAATAACAATGGATGATTTTAAAGAAGCTCTGCGAGTTGTTAGGCCAAGTGCTATGAGAGAGGTTTTAGTAGAGGTTCCTAATGTAAAATGGGATGATATAGGTGGTTTAAAAGAGGCTAAGCAAGAGTTAAAGGAAGCAGTTGAGTGGCCTTTAAAGTATCCAGAAGCCTTCTTGAGAATGGGAATAAGACCTCCAAGGGGAATACTCCTCTATGGCCCTCCTGGTACTGGTAAGACATTGTTGGCTAAAGCAGTTGCCAATGAATCAGAAGCTAATTTTATCAGTGTTAAGGGTCCGGAGTTGTTGTCAAAGTGGGTTGGAGAGTCAGAAAAGGCGGTTAGAGAGGTGTTTAAAAAAGCAAGGCAGAACTCCCCAACAGTAATCTTTTTGGATGAAGTTGATTCAATAGCTCCAAGAAGGGGTTTATCATCCGATTCTCATGTTACAGATAGGGTTTTAAACCAACTACTCACTGAGATGGATGGTTTAGAAGACTTACACGATGTTGTCGTAATAGGGGCTACAAACAGACCAGATTTGGTTGATGATGCTCTTTTGAGGCCGGGTCGTTTTGATAGGATTATCTTCATCCCTGTTCCAGACGAAAAAGCAAGGTTGGAAATATTTAAGATTCACACTGCAAAGATGCCATTAAAAGGAGTTAATCTAAAAGAACTTGCTAGGAAAACAGAGGGCTACACCGGTTCTGACATAGAAGCTGTTTGTAGAGAAGCTGCTATGAGAGCTTTGAGGAGGAACATTAAGGCGAAAGAAGTGACTAAGAAGGATTTTGAAGAAGCTCTTAAAGTAGTCGGTCCTTCAGTCAGTAAGGAGCTTGAAAAACGCTACAAGCAGTTCAAACAGAGTTTGAAAAAAGTGAAACTATCAAAGGAAGAGCAACCGGGTTATTTTGGTTAGGAATTAATCAAGAATTAAATTATAAAAAATAAGAATTAACTGATATTTATTTTATTTTTTTTCTCTTCAATAATCTTATCTCTTCTCTAAGAAGTTTTGTTTCTACTAATTGTTGCTTCATCAAGAACCTTATGTCCTCATCCATATCCTCAATGAGAACAGCGATCATTATTAGTAGTGTTGTTATAATCCAAACCATCATCATCATTATTGGAGTTGCCTGTGTTTCAAAAACATGCAGCAGAGACACTATTATAACACCAGTTATTAAAGAGAATATTCCTAATAAAGTGACCTTCCTGACAAGTTTGTTGTCCATCATCAAGATTTCCTTCTCCATCATACCACCCCTTTTTACTCTTTTAACGAAGACTTTATCCTTTATTTAATCTTTTCATTATTTATATTTTTCTATATTCTCCGTTAGTTAAAGCAGAAAAAACAAAAAATTAAAAATACCCTTTGATTTTTAATAGTGTAAGATGAATCCAACGAAAAAACAGAGTGGAAGTAGAAGCAAAAAACTCAATATTAAGAATGGGAGTTTTGTCTCAGTCTTATTAAAGGATGGTTCGATTCTTGAAGGTGTTGTTATACCAAGCGTTGATGAGAAGACTCTAATGATAAAATTGGAGAGCGGTTATAATACTGGAATCCAATACAATAACATAAGAAAATTAGAAGTCAAGAATAGGGGTAAACAAGTTGTAGAAACAAAAAAAATTGTAGTGAAGGAAAAAGATGCAACACCTTCAGTAGAAAAAGCAGGAAAATCTAAAACAAGAAAACCAACAATTACAATATTACACACAGGGGGTACAATAGCATCAAAGGTTGATTATAAAACAGGGGCAGTCATTGCAAGATTCAAACCAGAGGATTTAATTGAAATGTTCCCTGAAATAAAACAGTTTGCCAATATAAAATCAAGACTTGTCTTTAACATGTGGAGTCAGGATATGAGATTTTCT
>CAZNLC010000122.1:0-2077 GCA_964573865.1 uncultured Methanosarcinales archaeon
GTTTTTTTAGTTCCTCAATAAGCTTTTCATCACCCATCTTACCACGCCATGAATGGTTTGTGAGCTTTTTTATAATTCTTATATGTTTGCCACACTGCGTTTTTTACATCTGCTTCGGCTGCTTTTCTTGCATTTGCATCCTCAAATGCTTTTTTCTTTTCAGTCCCTGCAAAGAGTTCCTTAATTTGAGAGAAACCCTTGAATGCTGAAGTTAGAGGTTCGAATACTGACTGTTTTTTTGGTTTCTGTTCTTTATTCTCTTCTTGACTCTTAAAACTTACTTTTTCACCTGATTGTTCAAGGTATTTTTTAAGCTCATCTCCTAAAGCCTCCATCGCTGATTTTAAGGAATCGTTTATGGAGTAGAGTATTTCAAATGCTTCACTCTCCCTGTACTTTTTGTAATTCTCAATTTGTTCTTCTGTCCAAGCATAACCCCTAAGTGTGATGTGAACCTCACCAATGTGAATTGGCCCTCTTTGATAACCCTCTTGGTGGTAGGATAAACTTGGTTTTGTCCTGTAGTCGAAAGTCACAAGAACACATGGGTAGTACTTACCTTTCTTTGCAGTTCCTGTTTTTATAGCGAGGAATTCTACTTCAAATGCTGAACTTTCAAACGCGCTGACGAGTGATGCACTATTCATAAGTTTCTCGTTCAACTGCATTCTCCTAATATTTCTCAGGTATGGTTTAACCCATTCGATGTACATCTTTATTGCATTGTAGTGTTGCCTCAAGTATTTTAGTGTGAAAACCCTCCTAACCTTTAATTCTTTGTATGTTGATTCACGCCATGTAATAAAGGTCATTAGTTTTCTTTTCAAAACCTCCTTTACCTTTCTGTTGAAGTCAAGAGCTTCAACCTTTTTATCGACTTCATCTGGACTTTGAACCATTGTTGAGAAGAACAAGTCTGGCAAAGTTACAAATCCAAGTTGAGCAGCCATTCCGTATACTGAAGATGGATTTTTTGAGCCCCCCTCTACCATATCAATCCATATTCCCTTCAGTGTTATGTCTGCTGATTTATCTCCTTTTTTACTTCTTTCATAATAGCTTAATCTCTCATCAAGTATCCTGAGTTCTCTAACAAGTTGAAAGAGCTCTTTTATCATCTTTCCTATTGTTGCTAAAAACTGTGACACCTTATCCTGTTGTAACCCAAGTCTTTGCTGTGCTACTCCAAACAATGCTGATTGCTCTGATGCTGCAAATAAATCCACTATTTTATCAAAACGATGATAGCTCCAGGTTTGTTTTAATTGGTCTATTATCCAGTAATATGGTTCTTCTATTGAGATCTTGCTTGTTATCCTCACAAGCCTGTGGGAGCAAACTGGTGCTGGATAGTGAGTTCTATCATAGGTAAATCTTTCTATTTCCAGCCATTCTTCATTCTTGAATCCAAATTCACTCAATTTACAAATCTTACAATCTTTTGACGGCACAGAATACATTTTTCACCTTTCGAAAATATTATGTTTTGTGATTTCGATTTGAAAGATTAAATAGTGATGTGTTGTTGCTTATTTATTGCATATGCCTACAATGTACTTGTAATGTGCTTGTATATTAAAGTATATTAATATATAATTATCTATCTTATCTCTATAAATAATTTTCGGTGAGTTAAGGGTTTACTACAAAAATAACAATAATTCTCATGCTTTCCTGAATTCTTTGTGGAGTGGGTGGGCTTTTGACACTCTCTTCCTCATCTTTAACTCTTCAATGTGTCTTGCTTTTTCTTTTATAATCTCATTGACGTTCTTTGAGAACTTCTCAACTAACAAGGCAGCGTAGTCTCCTCCTAAGAATCTCGGTATTATGACATAGTGAGCTCCTGCTTCGTAAAATTCAAGAGCATCGTCCAATTGTGTGGCTGTTAGAAACACAAGTGCATCCTTATTCTTCTCTTTTACCTTTTTTAATAAATAAAGGTTATCATCCCTATCTGCAACAGTTGAGATAAACAACTTTGGCTTCTTAATATCTATTTTTTCAAGAATCTCAGGATCAGTAGCATCTCCATAAATACACTGTATTCCTGACTTTGTAAGCAGTTCAATAACCT
>CAZNLC010000123.1:0-2073 GCA_964573865.1 uncultured Methanosarcinales archaeon
TAACCTCTTGAATGGCTCATTAATCTTTAATAATCCAAGGTCACGAAGTGCTTTTGTGAAGAACCTAGAGTAGAGTAAGTGCAGAACAGCATGTTCTATTCCACCAATATACTGATCAACTGGCATCCAATAATCAACTGCTTTTTTATTAAACGGTGCTTTTTCTTCTCTTGGACTACAATACCTCAAGAAATACCATGAACTATCAAAGAAGGTGTCCATTGTATCGGTTTCTCGTTCTGCTTCCTTGCCACAAATCGGACACTTTGCTTTTAAGAATGTCTTTGATGTTTTTAATGGATTACCCTCACCAGTGAACTCAACATCCTTTGGTAGTGTTATTGGTAATTCCTCATAAGGAACCGGGACATAACCATGTTCTGGACACTTAACGAATGGTATTGGTGTTCCCCAATAACGCTGTCTTGATATTAACCAATCCCTTAGTTTGTACTGAACACTCCTCTTTCCAAAACCCTTTTCTTCCAAGTACTTTATTATCTCTTCTTTTGCCTCCTCATTATCCAAGCCATTAAAGATATCAGAGTTAACTAAGTTACCAGGGCCTTCATAAGCCCTTATCATTTTTTCAGGTTTTAATTCATAACCATCCTTTGGTTGAATAACAACCTTCATTGGAATGTTATATTTCTTCGCAAACTCAAAGTCACGCTGGTCATGGGTTGGAACTGCCATTATAGCACCAGTTCCATAATCCATCAGAACAAAGTTAGCAACATAAATTGGTATTTTCTCATTTGTTAATGGATTAATAGCATACTTCCCAATGAATAATCCCTCCTTTTCCTTCTCCTCAGATGTTCTTGTTGTTTTCTCCTCAATAACAACCTTTCTAATAAACTCCTTAACCTTGTCCTCATACTCTGTCCCCTTAACAAGGTCCATAACCATTGGGTGTTCTGGAGCAAAAACTAAAAAGGTAACTCCATAAAGAGTGTCTGGTCTTGTAGTGAATATTTCAATGTAATTCTTATTATCCTCAGAATCAAGTGGTCCAACAAGTGGGAATTTTACTAAGACACCTTCACTACGACCAATCCAATTCTTCTGCATTACCTTAACCCTTTCAGGCCAATCAAGTTCCTTCAAGTCCTCTAAGAGTTCATCAGCGTACTCTGTTATTTTCAAAAACCATTGTTCAATGTGCTTAACTTCAACCTTTGTTTTACAACGCCAGCATTTCCCATCAATGACTTGTTCATTAGCCAGAACTGTTTTACACTTTGGACACCAATTAACCGCTGCTTTTTTCCTATAAACAAGGCCTTTCTCATAGAACTTTAAGAAAATCCACTGATTCCACTTGTAGTATTCTGGTTTGTAGGTCTCAACAATCCTATCCCAATCATAACTAAAACCGAGTTGTTCTTGTTGCTCACGCATCATCCTAATACAATTCTCTGTCCACTCTTTTGGTTTTGTCTTGTGCTTGATAGCAGCGTTCTCCGCTGGTAGTCCAAATGAATCATAACCCATTGGATAAAGAACATTAAAACCTTGCATTCTCTTAAACCTTGCATAAGCATCCCCAATACTATAATTCCTAACATGACCCATGTGTAATTTTCCAGATGGATAAGGGAACATTTCTAAGCAATAAAACTTCTTTTTTGATTCATCCTCACTAACCTTGAATATTTTATTCTCCTTCCAGAGTTTTTGCCATTTTTCAGCGATTGTTTTTAATGGAACATCCCCACTCATGAAAACACCTCCAAGACACCTATGAAGTTTGTAATAAGAGAAGGGCAAGTTAAGGAAATATTTAAAGTTTGTTTTAATTGAAATACACTGGTTGAATAAACAAAGAATTTTTTAATATAAAAACTAATCAATATTAATCAATAGGGAATTTTACTTATTAATATTTCCCTCTCCTTCTGTATACTTTTTATCTGTTTTATTAAATAATCTTTCCATTTTTGCTTTTTATAAGTATGAACAAAAATTATAGGTATTCTGCTCTTTATGTATATCCTCCTACGATAATTATACTTTTTATTTTTTGCACCGCAGACCTCTATGTATATTCCCAGTTCTGGAAGATAAAAA
>CAZNLC010000124.1:0-2065 GCA_964573865.1 uncultured Methanosarcinales archaeon
CAACATCATCAGCTTTTAAAACTGCATCTATGTACTTACCATGCTCTGGAACCCTTATTTTTATTTTGTCAACAACAGCACCCCTCGCTCCAATACCTTGTTTTTCAGGAGATTTTATCTCAACAGCATAAAGGTAGATTGTGTAAACTCCAGGTTCTAATTTTTCTGGGAGTTTATAACTTAGTTTGAATTGTTTGGTTTCCTTAGGTTCTAAGTAGATACTATTATCACTTAAACTAAAGTATTTTGACAAGTTTCCATTTAAATACAAAGAAGCATTTAACTCAGAGTCCATTGTATTCCTAACAGAGTATGTTATTGTTTCTTCTTTGTTAGGTTCGTAGTAGATGGTTACATCAGCAGGGCTTAGTCCTATAGAAATAACACTCTTCGAGAACAGAATGGTTAATATAAAAAATAGGACAAGTAGCTTTTCTTTAGAAACAAAAATCCTCATGCTATCACCAAAAGCATCTAATCTAGAATGGTTTATAAAATTTTCTTAGTAGCTTTTGATAATTAATAAAAATAAAAATAAAAATGTTTTAAGGTAGTGTATAGAATGTTACTGTTGTGTGCTTGTTTGTCCCTGGAGGAACTGTTGATGGAATACTCACCTTAACAGCAGCGTAGACTGTGTCATTGCCGTCAACCCAGTTCAAACCAGCTCCCTGGCAAATATTAACTGGAGCTCCTGTGCCTAAAGTTTGGTATGTTGTATTAACATCATCACAAGCATTTGGAGAGTCAGTGCTTGCGTGTCCTGCGATGTAAGCTGCAACTCCAGCATAATTACCAATCCATGTTGTTGCATCATCTGTTGCATTAGCACTAACATTTGTGAATACGTTACCTGAGTTGTTTATTACAAAGTACTGCACACTCAATGGTCTTTCATCCCAATCAATTCCTGATGAACCAGCACCGTTACAATTTGTTTCTGGCGCTGTTGCGTTACTCTCCATAGTACATGTTGTTCCATCAGTCGCATAACCAGAGCCAAAATCAATGTTGTTGGTTACAGTTATAGCTTTAGAAGTTGCTATTGTAAGATTTGTTATTCCTGTTGTTGCAAAACCAGAAACTCCCAATCTTGATATTCTTTGTAAGCTTACAAAGGTTCCAGTTATTGATATTACTATCGCCAAAACTAAGAGTATTGCTATTGCCCTATTAGATACTTCTTGTGCCATTTTAACCTCCTTTTACTATTGAAAGTGTTACTTTTCCTTGACCATAATTTTCAATCGGTTTTGCTATTGTTAGTGAAACTCTTCCACTATTCACTCTTTGTTGAGGTGTTTTCACTACCTTTACTCTATTCATCGCTTCAAGAGTTGTCCAAGTTCCAATCACAGAAATTATTATTGTTAGAACAAGCAAGACCACTATAGTTTTTCTAGAGATGTCTGCCATTTTAACCCTCTTTTTGTTTTTTGTTTTGTTCTATCACTTCTTCATTGATTAAAAACAAATGTATTTATAAAACTTTTGCTTTTACTTTTATTTTTTTTCTATTCTTAAGTAATCCAAAGCTATCAACTTTTTTGGTAAAACATAAATATAAGGACTCTCAACACATTTCTTATGATTTCAATAGTGGGTGCAGGACCTTCAGGGAACTACTTAGCTTATTTGTTGTCAAGTGAGGGTTTTAAGGTTAATGTTTTTGAGGAACACTCTGTTGTTGGAAAACCTGTTAACTGTGCTGGGATTGTGTCAAATGAATTCTCAAGATTTTTGAAGCTTTTTGATAATTCTGATTTTATCATCAACGAAGTTAAGGATGTTAAATTATTTGTTCCAAGTGGAGAAAGTGTTTTTTTGAAATTGAGAAAGAATTTTGTTCTTGACAGAGCTTTGTTTGATAAAGAGCTCTACAAATTAGCAAAATCAAGTGGTGCAAATTTTCATTTAAAACACAGACTCGTGAGTTTGGATGTTAAAACTTTAAAACTGATTTTTTCGAATAAGAAGAGTTTCAAAACCGAATTTTTAGTTGGTGCTGACGGTCCATTCTCAATTGTTGCAAAAAGCATAGGCTCTTACAAGAGAAGATTCTTTT
>CAZNLC010000125.1:0-2024 GCA_964573865.1 uncultured Methanosarcinales archaeon
TCTTCAATAGTGAATAGGTTTGGAACTTCAAAACCCCGCAACAACTCAACAAGACCCATAATATTTACTTACATTCTTTAATATTTAAACCTTTCCATTTTATTACCTATAGAGTGATAACATTTACCTTCTGGACTGTGAAAACAAAAAAGTATAAAAATAGGAATCACTTACTAAAACAAGAGGTGGTTTTGTGCACTATTACAGGATAAGAACAATAAAATTACTCTTTGGGCTTATGGGAGTATTCACACTGATCTTCTTAATAGCACTCTACGACCAGAGTAAAAACACCCAAATACTCAACTTAAACTTAAACTTTGAGAATTACCTGGTTATGATATTCTGCATTTTAGCGATGTTGAGAGTTGTTTACGAACTCTACAAGGTTGAGAAAAAACAAGAGTATGAGAGGAGAATCACATCAATGAATTACCAACAACACCTTTAAGCACAAAACAAAAAATTCAAAAAATTACATTAAAAACTTCTTTGGACTCGAGTCAAGGTCTGTGAAGTGGTCAACACTATTGATAAGCTTTGAAGAGCAGGATTTTCCAAAAGCAATAACCTCTACCCTACAACCCATAGCTCTCTTCAAATGCTCCATTAGAGGTACAAAATCACCATCACCACTTACCAAAACAACAGTGTCAATCTTTGGAGCTAACTCAATAGCATCAATTGCAATTCCAACATCCCAATCACCCTTCTTAGCACCTCCATAAAATATTTGTAATTCCTTTGTTTTCACTTCATAACCAAACTTTTCCAAAGCTTCAAAAAAATTCTCCTCATACTTAATATCAGCCTTTACAACATAAGCTATGGCCCTAACTAACTTCCTTCCCTTAACAGCTTCCCTCAATATCTCCCTAAAGTTGACCTTTGCTTTGTAAAGGTGTTTTGCAGAGTAGTACATGTTTTGAACATCTACAAAAACAGCGACCCTTTGCTCCTTGTGCTGAGCTCCTGGCATACAACCACCTCAAACTACTTTTTCAAATCCCTTAAACAATTCTTGCAAGGTTTAAAACCCTTCTTCAAAGCTTCACTTGCAGAATTGAAAGAGACAAGGTTCTCCTTATTTATATTTTTTGCAAACAAGCAACCCTTTCTGTGGAATTTATCAGAGAGTTTAGAAGCAACAAACAAATTTTTATAGCTTCTGGTTTTCACTTGTTTTTCTCCAGCAGCATTCTTTTGTTCCTCTTGTTTTTGAATTCTAAGCTCGCTCTTATTAAACAACAGGTTACAACGCTTGCAATAATATTTTACATCGTCGTTTCCAACAACATCCCCACCACACAAAGGACAACCATTCTTTACAATGAAAACCTTTGGAACCATACTCAAAACCCACTATTTTTTTAGGTGAACAATACTCGTTGGGAATGCAAAACTTATCTTATGCCTTGAAAACACCTTGTAAAGCTTCTCCCTAATCTTCTCCTTTGTGAAAAACAAATCATCGTAACTCTTAACCCAACCCCTTATTGAAAAATTGAGTGAAAAATCACCAAAACCACTAAAATAAACATAAGGCTCTGGATCTTTGAGAACCTCCTTAAAGCTCTTAACAACTTCAAGCGAAAGCTTCTTAACCTTTGCAACATCACTCCCATACTCAACACCAAAATCAATCCTAAACCTCCTAGGTTTTAATCTTGAATGATTAGTTATCATTGAAGAAGCGAGCTTTGAATTAGGAATTGTAACAATCTCATTATCATAAGTCTTTATCTTCACACTCCTAAAACTCACATCATAAACCTTTCCGAAAACACCATCAAACTCAACAACATCTCCAATCCTGAAAACATTATCACTCATAAGAGCAACTCCACTGAAGAAATCTCCAAGGGTGCTTTGAATGGCAAGAGCAGCAGCAATACCAGCAACTCCCAAGCCAGCGAGTAAAGCAGTTATCTTAATACCCCAAACATTCAAAACAATTGTGAAGCACAAAAACCACAGAACAGCATCAACCAATTTTATCAAAACAGGAAAAACACCAGAGCTCA
>CAZNLC010000126.1:0-2007 GCA_964573865.1 uncultured Methanosarcinales archaeon
ACAAACCATCCTTCAATCCAAAAACATAGAACTCATCACAACCAACAATCTTATGAGCCTTCTTAGCTTCCTTAATCCTTGTTTTCACAGTAACCTTTTTGTTAAGCCAAGGATGGCTTGACTCACCATAAGACATGGTTAGTATTATTATACGCTTGCCTTCCTCATGATACTTTGAGATTGTTCCGCCAGCTCCAAAAATCGCATCATCAGGATGAGCTTCTATACACATTATAACTTCATCTTCTTTACTTTTACTGCTCATACAATTTACTAAATGCTAACTCATTAATAAATCTTTTTTGTCATGAAAGTATTACTTCCAAAATAGAAAACTTTAAAAATATGAAAACTTCAATTTGACTTTATAAAGAGGTGTTTTATGAAAAGAGCGCAAGCATCGACAAACCAGGTTTTCATCTTTATTCTCGTTGTCGTTGTTATCTCACTAACAATCTTGTTAGGTTACAAAATAATAAACAACCTTAGAAGCAGTAATGAAAAGATGCAGTTAGCAAGTTTTTCAGTAGAGCTTGAAAAACAAATTAAAGGCATAGATTCTGGTGAAACTTATGTTTATACAGCAAGACTTCCTCCAAAGTATGATATGCTTTGCTTCTACACAGAAACACCGACAAACCCTGAGGACCCATTAACAACATTCATACAAAAAGAAATAATGGAGAAAGGCTCGACAGTCTTTTTGATATCAAAGGGTGGCATGCTACAATCCTGGAAGTTTGACCAGATAGTTTCAGAAGAACTTCTCTGTTTTAACAATTCACAAAAATACGTTCTGGAAGGAAAAGGTAAAAAAGTTTATGTTAAAAAACCCTAGGAGGTGCTTGTAATGAAAAAAATATTGTTGTTTTTTCTGATAACAATCTTCTTAGTTCAAAGCGTAACTGTGAGAGCTGAAACAATCGAAATAAAACCAAGCAGAGATTTATTTGTTTATAGCGGAATCCCATCAAGGAACTATGAGAATAGGATAGACCTCCACATTGGAAACTATCGAGGCGAGGGTGTTTTAAGAACCCTCCTTTACTTTGATACATCTGAGTTCAAGGATAAAAACATAAAACATATTAGCCTTAAAATAAAGTGTTTCACCTCTTATGGTAATAAGCCCTTAACTGTTGAGCTTCACAAAATAACAGAAGAGTGGGATTCAACAACAACATGGGATTCAAAACCAGAATTTGACAGTGAAGTTATAGACAGTAAAGAAGTAGAATCACAAGGTTATTACACCTTTACAATTCCAGCTGAGGTGATAAAATCTGATGATTACTTTGGATTCTTGTTAAAAGCGAGCAATGAGAATGAGAATGTTGATAAAGTTTTCTTCTCATCAGAGATGTTGGATAAGGGTCCAAAGCTTGTTGTGGAGTATGAAGGACAGAGCACAGTACAAGATTGTGAAGAAGCAGGTGGAACTTGCATTTTTAACTGGCAAAAGTGTGATGGTCATGTTGATACAAACCTGAACTGTGGGTTTTTGAAAAAATGTTGTGTCAATTGTGTTGGAGAAGGTGGTTCTTTAGGAGCAGTGACTCCTGAAAATAACAAGGTTTGCTGCCCTGGGTTAACTTCAATACCACCATCTCAACCCTTACAGGGTGGTTGTAAAGTTTTGTCAGGTGTTAGGGGTTATTGTACTAAGTGTGGTGATGGTGTTTGTAAGGAGCCAGAGAATGAGTGTAATTGTCCTGATGATTGTGCTGGGGAAGAGGAGTGTTCTTGTGGTGAGGATGATAATGGTAAGAATATATTTAGGAAAGGTATGACTACTGTGACTTGTGAGGGTGGTGGTGCTGCAGGTGTAGAGCTTAATCCTGATGAGTGTGTTGATTCTTCTCATGTTAAGGAGTTTTATTGTGATGGTAATAGAGCAAAGAGTGAGGTTTTGGAGTGTCCTTCTGGCTATTATTGTGAGGATAGTGCTTGTGTTGAATTGCCTAGATTGGAAATTCTTAACTTTACTGATTTGAATACTATTAAATT
>CAZNLC010000127.1:0-1953 GCA_964573865.1 uncultured Methanosarcinales archaeon
CTGGCTGGGATTATAAAGCCTGACTCTGGAAGTTTTGATAAGGTAAAGGTTTCTTATAAACCGCAGTATTTATCTGAGAGTGTTGAGAAACTGAATGGGAAGCTTGTTTCAGAGATTATCAGTGTTAAAGAGGATGAGCTTTCAATCCAAGTTATTAGGGATTTGAACATAAAGAGTTTGATGTTAAAAAAAGTGAACGAACTTTCTGGTGGTGAACTGCAAAGGGTTGCAATAGCTGATTGCTTGACAAGAGAAGCACAACTCTATTTGTTGGATGAACCTTCTGCTTATTTAGATGTTGAGGATAGAATGATTGTTGCGAAGACCATAGCTAATTTTATGGCAAAGTCTGGAAAAACAGCGCTTGTTGTTGACCACGATTTATTATTTATTGATTCTGTGTCAGAAGCCTTATTGGTTTTTGATGGTAAGGCGAGTGTTAAAGGAATTGTTAATGGCCCTTTAAGTATGGAAGAAGGTATGAATAAATTCCTTGAAATGCTTGACATAACTTTAAGACGTGACTTGGAAACAAAGCGTCCGAGGATAAACAAGGAGGGCTCTAAAAAAGACCGTGAGCAGAAAAGCTTAAAGAAATACTATTACAGTTGAGTTTTAAAAATCAAATAAAGGTTATTAAGCGTTGATTAAGAGATAAAATGAGGGTTTGCGTTTTGTTCTCTGGAGGGAAGGATTCTTGTTTATCACTGTTAAAAGCTAAGGAGCAAGGTAATGAAATTGCTTGTTTGTTAAATGTTCATTCAGAGAATCCTTATAGTTACATGTTTCACACAATAAATTCTGAGTGGACAAGATTACAATCAAAGGCCTTGGGCATTCCGCTGGAAGAAGTGAGGACTAAGGGTGAGAAGGAGAAGGAACTCTTGGATTTGGAAAATGGTTTGTCAATAGTTAAGGAAAAGTATAAAATTGAAGGTGTTGTCTCAGGAGCAATAGCTTCAAGTTACCAGTATGATAGAATATTGAAGATTTGTGAAGTGTTAAATCTTAAGTCGATAACACCTCTTTGGAGGAAACCACAGGTTGAAATACTCAAATCTGTTTTAGAAAACAAGATGAGAGTGATGATAGTTGGAGTTTCATCATATCCATTAAATGAAGAGTTTTTGGGAAGAGTAATAGATGAGAGGGTCATTGAAGAACTTGAAAGGTTGTCAGAAAAATTGAAGTTGAATGTTAGTGGGGAGGGAGGAGAGTTTGAAACTTTTGTTCTCGACATGCCGCTGTTTAAGAAGAGGATAAAGATTGTTGAGTTTGAAAAACACTACAAGGAGTATGTTGGTTATTATAGAATAAAGAAAGCTGTTCTTGTCAGTAAATGAATTAGAATCTTCTAATAAATATTTCTCAGGTTCCTGAATTTATTTGAATTTATTATTAATTGATTATTTTATGTTATTAATTCATTATTTCTTGTATTCTCTTAATACTTTAATACTTAAACTTCTTAACGCTTAGGTTGTTCAACTCCTCATTAATTCTGTGCTTTAATATGATAAACAACCATGGAAAATTAACTTCAAGAATGCCTTTCAAACTTGTGATTAATTTCTCGGAGTTTATTAAGTGCTTTTTAATATCGCCTTGTTCAAAATCATAACCATTAAACAATTTGGACTGTCTCGCAGACCAATCTCCTGGTTGGTCAGCTCCTGGTATAAAATGGGGAAGCCAATCTTTAAGGGTTTCTTCTGAGATTACAGCTCCTACATTTCTAAGGTTGCCTGTTTTTGAGTAATAATACTCGTCAGGTCCATAAACAGGCATATCATAACCATTCTCTGATAGGGGTGTTATGTTTCCCAAAGCAATAGCTACAAACTCCAAGTTTCTCTTCTTTAGAATTTTATCCCAGAGTATGTCCAAACCCTGTTCTGATAAGAAACCGTAAAACAAGAGCTTTTTAACCCTAACATTGTGTTTCTCAGCTAA
>CAZNLC010000128.1:0-1907 GCA_964573865.1 uncultured Methanosarcinales archaeon
ATGTGTATCTTATCCCCTTTCTTTATTGTGTCTGTCACTTCAACAACAGCAACCCCTATTTTCGTGTAATAATGGGTTATTTTACCAACTTGTTTTTCCATCAGACCACCCTACTCTTAATTAATACGAACTAAATATTTAAATATTTTGATAATAATTGTTGTATTATGAAGCAAGACTACTTCAAAATCTATGATAATGACATTTTTGAGTTAAAATCAAGGGTTGTTAGTGTTAATGTTAGTGATAAAACTTTGCTCGTAGTCTTGGACAAATCACCTTTCAGGCCAAGCTCAGGAGGACAACCGAGTGATAATGGTTTTTTAGAGAATGAAAACTTTAAGGGATTTGTTGAGGAAGTTGTTGATAAAGGGGACTATCTTGTCCACAAGGTAAAGCTGGAGAGAGGTTCTCTAAAACAAGGTGATTATGTTATTGCGAGGATTAACAGAGAGAGAAGACAAAAGCTTAAACGCATGCACTCTTCAGAACACATTTTTGCCAAAGCCCTAAAAAAATTGGATGATAATATAGTTTTAGACAAGATTAGTCTAAGTGAGGATGAATCATCAATCTTTGTGAAGGCTGAAACCTTAAATTGGGATTTATTGTTTAAAGCTGAAGAAATTGTTAACAAAATAATAAGTGAGAACAGACATTTTAGAATACACTATGCTAGAAAGGAAGAGATTGATGATTGGATTGATAAGGGTTTGAGAATAAAAAAAGATAAAATAAAGGATGATTTTGTCAGGATTGTTGAGGTTGAAAACTTTGACATTTCTGCCTGCACAGGGACCCATGTTAAAAACTCTTCAGAAATAAATTCTTTTATTGTTACAGGTTTTAAAAATTTGGGAAAGAACACTTTTCAAATAAGGTTCATAGCTGGGAACACTAGGGAGCTATTGTTTGATTATAGTAGAGAGTTTAGAAAATTAAGAACACTCTTTGGTGAGCAGGACATTTTTAACACTGCCAAAAAACAAATCACAGACAAGGAATTGTTAAAAAACAAGTATTATTACTACTTTTCGAAATTCTTGTTGAGCATGACTCCAGATTTAATAAATAATATTAGATTTTATAGTTTTGTCTTTGAAAATGAGGACCAAAAGGTTCTAATAAGAAATTCTTCAAAACTCTGTTCTGATAGGACAGTTGTTTGTTTTTTGAACAAACAAGGCAATTATTATAATTTGATTTTAATGGCATCCAAGGATTTAACCGTGAATCTTAAGGAATTATTCCAGAGAGAAGTATTAACTGTTTGCAATGGTAAAGCAGGTGGAAATCCACACTACATTATTGGGAGGTTAGAGTGTGAGAATCCAACTTTAATATTAGATAAGGTGAAGTCTTTTGTCAAATCAAAGTTTGGAAATTGATCTTAAGAAGTTAAGAGCTGAGCAACTCAATCTTGTTAATAAAATAAACCTCAATGACAAAATAAAAATTAAGGATATAAATTATGTTGGTGGAGTTGACACTTCGTTCTTCAAGAAAGGAAATGTTGAATACGCAATATGTGTTATTGTTGTCCTCGAATTTAAAACTCTAAACATTGTTGAGCAAGAAGTTTCAATTGTAAAAATCAATTTTCCATACATTCCAACTTTCTTAACATATAGAGAATTACCATGTTTTAAAGCAGTATTTAAGAAACTAAAACTAAAACCAGATGTTTTCATCTTCGATGCTAATGGAGTACTGCACCCTTACAAGATAGGGTTTGCGACACACGCTGGAATACTGTTTAACATAGTTAGTGTGGGGGTTGCTAAGAGTTTACTATGTGGTAATATCATTGGAGATTATGTTTATTTTAAAGGAGAAAGACTTGCTTATGTGTTGAGAAGAGGAAGTTTTAAGCCATTATTTATCAGTCCTGGTAATAACATATCATT
>CAZNLC010000129.1:0-1825 GCA_964573865.1 uncultured Methanosarcinales archaeon
GTTTTTTGTAATGCTAATTTCTATTCTAGTGTTTAATTCTGAAGTTATATTGTATGCTAATTTTTTAGTGTGTTTGCTTTCAGCGTATGCTCTGGTTTGGATGTTAAGAAGAGATTGGGCTTTAAAAGAATTGAAGTTCTGGAGTTTAACAATTATTATTTGCGGTTTATTGTTTGTGACTTTGAGCGTTGATTTCAGAGTAGCTAGTTCTGGTCCAACACTACATGATTTTGATGTTTTGTACTCACTTGCAGAACTCAAAGGTGGAAAAACCTTATCACACTACAAAAACGGTTTTTGGATAGAGTACTTTTCGAATAAATCAACTCTTCTTGATGATTTTAGTGATGAAAAAAGTTTTAAAAGTGCAAAGATTATTTTTTATAGCTTAAACTTAACAAGAACATTGGATGAGATTGAAAAAAACAAAATAAAGTATATACTGATAACTCCTGATATGAAACTTGGAGTTGTTTGGAGTAAGTCTGATGAGGGATTACTCTTCTTATTGAAGAACAGCAAAAGATTTAACCTTCTCTACAACAAGAATAAATACGAGATTTGGGAGGTGTTATATGGATATAATTAAGCTTGTGTTTTGGACAAGCTACTTAATCTCCCTGTACATAACCATATTTTGGTTTCTAACACTCCTAAGTGTTAAGCAGGTGACAAAAAGGAAGGTCAAAATCTCTAATTGGCCTTCTGTTGCTGTGTTAATACCAGCTTATAATGAGGAAAAAACAATAAAGAAGTGTGTTGAATCTGTTCTTAAACTGGATTATCCTAATGATAAATTGAGGATTATCATAATAAATGATGGTTCAACTGATAATACAAAGAAGATTGTAGAAGAAATCATTAAGAAACACAGGAATAGAAAGATTGTGTTGATAAATCAAAAGAATAGTGGTAAAGCTGCTGCTTTGAACAAAGCTTTGAAAATTGTGAATGAAAAATTCTTCGCTTGTTTGGATGCTGATTCTTTTGTTGCCAAGAAAACTCTCAAAAGGATGATAAGAATGTTTTACGCTGGGGATGAAAGATTGGCAATAGTTACTCCTGCTATGAAAGTTAACAAGCCGCGGAATTTATTGCAAAAAATGCAGTGGATAGAATACTTAACATCTATGTTGTTGCACAGGTTAATGTCAAGTTTAAACTCTGTGTATGTTGCCCCTGGACCATTCAGTGTTTACAAAACTTCGATTGTGAAAAAACTTGGTGGGTTTGACACTAAAAATCTCGCTGAAGACCAAGAAATAGCTTACCGTATGCAAAAGCACTTTTATGATGTAAAACAATGTCCAAATGCTTATGTTTATACAAATGCACCTTATACAACATTAGGATTGTATAAACAAAGGAAGAGGTGGTACAAGGGTGGTATTTCAAACCTTTTGAAGTATAGGGAAATGTTCTTGAATCCTGAGTACGGACACTTTGGAATGGTTCAAATGCCTTTTAACATGTTGAATTTCATAATAGCTTTCATCGCTGTTTTTTTAGTTATTTATTATGTTGTGGTTCCTTTGTTTGATAGGATAAGAGACCTATTTATTATAAAATTTGATGTTAAACCTTTCCTACAAAATCTAACGCGTAACATTTCATTCACAATTCTGGATGTTGATACGACAAGAATGTTCTTTATGTTGGCTTTATTGAGTGTGGGCTTAATAATTCTATTCTTCGCTTTTAAGAATGCTCGTGAGAAGATGAGCAGAGCAACATTAATTCTATTAGTCCCTTACTTTTTACTCTACTATCTCGCATTGAGTTTTGTTTGTGTGCTTTCAATAATAGAAATGTTTATAATGAAAAA
>CAZNLC010000130.1:0-1782 GCA_964573865.1 uncultured Methanosarcinales archaeon
GAAAAACTCAGAGGATTAAGCTGGAGAATTTTTCAGCACAAGAATTTTACATATATCCAAAAGGCTGTCCACAAAATAAAAAAAACTATAAAATAAATAGATAAGATAAAGATAAGAGAAATATTTGGAGTTTAAAATTTGAGAACAATGAAAATGAGGAATAAAAGGTTATCTAATAAAGCACAAGTTTGGATATCGGCTGTTTTGTACGTGCTTATTGTAGTGAGTGCAATGGTGATAGTCCTTGAAGTTGGAATTCCAGTAATAACCAGTTTGAAAGATAGAATAGCTTTGGATAATGCAAGGAACTCAATGAGTGCTTTGGAGTCATACATAACAGAGATTTCATCAGAGGGACCTGGTTCACAGAGGGTTATAACCTTAAATGTTAAGAGTGGAAAAGTCTACGCCAGAAGTAACAAATTAATATGGCAAATAGAAACCTCATCCAAAATAATGGAACCACGCTCAAGAATAGATTTTGGCAATTTAATCTTCACAGCACTTGCAGGAAATTCTTCAGTAACAGCTCAAGAATCTGATGATTACTGCTATTATATACTCGATAATGGCATAATAAGAGTTAATATAACCGAGTTTGGCGGGCAGCAAAAAACATATGAGAACTGTTCAACAAATATAAACACAAACCAACTTATAAATTCAATAACCTTTATAGACGAGGGAAAAACATTTGATGACCAGATTTCACTAGCTTTGCTAAATGACCCTTCATCATATTCTGGAACAGGCAGGACAGAACTCTTAGATGAGGGTTCTTATCTAAGCTCAGCAACAGTACTCGTTTATGTGAATTCAACAAATTACTACTATGTTGTTGAGATAACCCTTGATAGCGGAGCTGACTTTTTAACGATTTCACTGAGAGAATTGCAGAAGAACACATAATAAAACAAAATAAATATAAATGAGATAGTTTAATTCTAATGCATAGGATATACAAAACCTTTTATACACAAATAATACTGTGAGGTACAATAAATAAGGTTATATTAGTATTATACTTGATGTTTAAACACTTTTTGTACTCCCTGGGAGAGAGGTGGTGAGATGCCTGAATACAACGCTGGAATGTTCAAGATAAACCTTAGACCAAGGATTATAAACTTACCTCCCTTCACAAAGAAAAACTTACTAAACATAAGGTACCCCTTGATTTCTCCATACGCATTTGCTCACATATTTTCAGATGAGAAAACAAAGGAGCTTGTTTATTATGTTGAAGAACCAAAACTCGACGATACTGAGGAAGAACTTCTAAAATTAATAAAGCTCGGGCTTGAAGAAACAATAAACATAAGCTTTGTAGGAGCAGTGAAGATGGACAAAATTCTCGAGTATTTAGAGAAGAGTGTTCAGTCAATACTAGCAGAGGTCGGTGCTAAGGTTTCAAAGGAGAGCTACCAAAAATTGATGTATTATGTTTATAGAGATTCTATAGGTTTGAACAAAATAGAACCAATACTGAATGATCATTATATTGAAGATATAGAATGTAATGGTGTTGGTGTTCCAGTTTATGTAGTGCATAGACTCTATGAGAATATGAGGACAAACATTGTTTTTGATAGTGAAGAAGAGCTCTCAGAATTCGTTGAGAAACTTGCTCAAAAGTGTGGAAAGTACATTTCATACGCTCAACCAATACTAGATGCAGCGTTGCCCGATGGTTCAAGGGTTAATGCAACATACTCTTCTGATGTCACAACAAGAGGACCAACATTTACAATAAGAAAATTCACTGAAAAACCACTAACACCA
>CAZNLC010000131.1:0-1776 GCA_964573865.1 uncultured Methanosarcinales archaeon
ACAACTCGGCGGAAAGCCTAAACAATTGTGTATAGCACCTGCTTGTTATTTAAAGCAAGGATTAAAGAATCTTGAAATACTGAACACAATAGGTTATGATGTTGTTCAAGAGGTAACGCATCATGGTCCTTTCTTGGAAAAACCTGTTTTTTTCATAGAGATTGGTTCTACAATGAAAGAGTGGCAGAATAAAGAAGCTGGTTTTATCGTTGCTAATGCTTTGATGAAAACACTTACTGAAACAGGAGATTGTGAATCCGCTATTGGAGTAGGTGGACCGCACACAACACCAAACTTTAAGAAGATAGTTCTAAACACAAACATTGGTTTAGGGCATGTTTGTGCTAAGTACAACCTTGAAGATTTTGATTCTGAAATGTTAAGACAAACTTTTGAAAGAACAGTCCCAAAACCATCTTACATAATCCTAGATTGGAAAGGGTTGGGCTCTCACAAGCAGAGGATTAAATCATTGGTTGATGAGTTCTCAAAAACTCACAGTATTAAAGTTTTGAAGACGAAGGATTTTTGAAAGATTGTTACTAAAAAAGAATATCAGGGTCTTCATCTATATTCTCTGTTTCTTCTGGATACATAAACAAACAAAAGTTGTTTTCCTCTGGAACTCTTATCCCATCATCTGTTCTGTAACCAAAAGTCAAAATTTCAGTGATTAATTCTCTCAGCTTAAAGTCGTACTTAAACCTCCTAACACCATAATTACCATCAGAACCGTTGATTATTCTTAACAGAGCATTTATAGTTCTACCACGATTCCAGTGTTTGTTTTCACGAAACAATTTCCTATACCACCAAGGATTGGCTTGTTCTAACACTCTTTTTTTCCTATAATCATAATCCATATTTGGAATTAAACTAATCCTCATTCTAGAATTCTTTAAATTAGCTAACAACATGCTAGCCACACTCACAAAGCTTTCCCTTACATACTCTGGAAGCACTCTTGTTGTTTTTCTTGAATTGTAATTAAAATCACTTTCCTTTAGGAGAAAACCTTTGAAACTCAATGAAGTGTTATCCCCTAATAATTCTTTGGTTACTAAGTAATAAATTATTGCATGACCTAATTTGTTCGGATGCAAACCATCTGAGAATAAATAGTTTGATGAAGGGAATTTATTGAATATTTCAATAAAAGATAGTGTTTCCTTTGAGTATTTCTTTTGGTATTCTGAAACAACCTCTCTTATGATAGCATCATATTCCCTTATTGTTTTATTATCATAATAAAAGAGTGGTTTTTGATTTTTGAAAATGAATGGTTTTGTACGCTCCTCATCAACCTTTGTCAGTCCTAAAACAAAAACCTTCGTATTAGAGCTGCTCATTGAGAATATGTCATCAATAATCCTCTCAAGGTTAGACTTGAAAACACTTTTTTTAACATGAAATCTTTTTTCATTATCGTCAATGTAGTATCTTGAATCGTTTATGCCTAAAGCGAGGAGAACAACCTTTCTTTTAGACAGTAAAGCCCTTCTACCAATCTCTTCATTTATGTAGGGTAGAACACTTGAGCTTGTACTCCCAGAAGTGCTTAGGTTGTAAGCGAAGAAGACCTTTTGAGGGTCATCAATATTCTTTATATTGTTACATAAGTAGTTAGCCCATCCTTGCTCAAGTTGCTCTGGAATAAACAAGAATTTGCCATTGTAAACAATCAAGTTATCCTTTATCCTCTCATCTTTAACGCCAAAACCATAAGCTATACTATCACCAACAATAAAGTAATGATTAAAATCCACCATTATTAAC
>CAZNLC010000132.1:0-1767 GCA_964573865.1 uncultured Methanosarcinales archaeon
TTTTCAAAGTTTTCTATTTCAGTTGTTTCTTCCTCCTCTGCTAATAATGGGTTGAGTTCAAAATTAACCTTTTTATTATCATCAACTAATCTTACAAAACTAAAATAACCAAATGGTTTATAATAGACATGAAACTCTACTACATAACCACCCTCTTCTAAACTGGTAGAGTCACCTCCAAAATCAATATTAGTTTCTTCTCCCTTACCAACCTTTTTCGTTGCAATCTTCAATTTTTTGATGTTTACTTTACTCACAATGAGGTTTAAATTGTACTTGCCTTCCTTATCAGTAACTGCTTTAAAAGAGCCTTCTGGTGTAACTGCTTTTATAATCACTCCTTGTAATGGTTGGTTGTGATTATCTACAATTCTACCATTTATGCTAATCTCTTTCCTAGTGAGAGTAACACACCCTGAGAATAAGGGCATAAGAATGATCAGAACAAGAAAGAACGCTGAGGTTATATATCTCTTTTTCATGCTATCGCCTCACAATAAGTATTTATTTTCAATTAACCATAATATTTAAATTTTTTGTATGACTTTATTACATTAATACAGTCTGGAATGACTTAAAACATCTATTAATCTTGTTAAAAGATTGTTTAAATACAAAAATCGTAAACTTCCAGAACCAACCAGACTGGCAGGTTATATTTCTAAAGAAAAGAAAAAATTTTTAAATAAAGCAAAAGCACTTTTTTAGATGAACATCAGAGAAGCAAAACTAAAGGACTTACAACAACTCTACAAATTAAGGAGGATTTTTGCGAAATTTCACGATGATTTGATGATAAGAAAGAATCCGAAGGTAAAACCTTATAGAAAGAAGGTTAAGAACATAACCTATTTTATGAGAAGAAAGTTGGAAGCCAGTATAAGGGCTAAGAATAAAGCGATTATCGTAGCAGAAGATGATTCTAAAATCTTGGGTTATTGCATGTTAGAGATAAAAAGGAACTCTCCAGGTTTTAAACTTGAAAGAGTAGGTCATATAAATCAAATCTTCGTTAAAAAAGAGTTTAGGGGGAAAGGGATTGGTTCTGAACTAATGAAAGCGGCTATTAGATGGTTTAAGGAGAGAAAGATAAAACACCTTTCACTAAAAGTTTATGCTGGAAATGAAAAAGCGTACGATATTTATAAAAGGTGGGGTTTTTTTGATTACGCTACTGAAATGAGAAAAAATATTTAAAATCAATAAAAAATAGTGATTACAAGGGCCTGTGGTTTAGTGGTTATAACGCTGCCTTCACGAGGCAGAGGTCTCCGGTTCAAATCCGGACAGGCCCATAATAAAAATGAATTTCTTTTACAGAATATTATGCACACCCAACTCTTCAAGCTCCTTATTAAGAGTTTTAAGTTCTGATTTTATATCATCCTCTGTAACATAATCTTTTATTCCTTTAGGTTTGTATTTTAAATCTTTCTTCGGATAAAACCTTGGTTCTTTAAGAGCGTCAAAGCAAATCTCAACAGGTTCATAGTTTATTACTCTAATATTCATTTGCAAATTACTCAGAGAATTCAACAAGAGCAGCATAAGTATTACAGTGAAGGGAAAGAGGTAGGAGAAGATTGAGAAAATTAAATTTCCGCTTTTTATAAATATAGAAGTGAAGAAAATCATAGATGAGAGGATGTAAAGCATGAACCACTCTGAGCTGCTAAGTTTTTCCTTTCCAAGAATACTTATTATTGAAAGTTTTTCAACAGTTGTGTGATAAGTTTCGATAAATGCACTTAAATACTCATCAAATTC
>CAZNLC010000133.1:0-1730 GCA_964573865.1 uncultured Methanosarcinales archaeon
CAAAATGATAATAAAATAGAAAGATTTATATATAAGTTGTTTATACTTTATTATATTATAGTAGTTATTAAATATAATCACTTATAAGTTAAAATAAATCTTATGATCATAGGCTCTCCGCTTTTTCCTGGCCCCGCCTGTAAGGGCAGGGTCAGGTTTTTATTGTTTGGCATTCTTCATCTATCGCTTTAAAATGAGCAAAAACTTTATATTAAAACCTTTCATTACATTGATTTATGAACTATGTTTTTTCAAACATAAGAGCTTGTTTTGTAATTGATGATGAAGCAAGAATTGTTGAGGAAAGAACTATTGAGCCTGATGAACTATTAAACTTCTATAATAAATCAAAGAATATAGAGGAGTTCTTTGTTGAAAAGGAACAAGAGCTAATCAGAGAGTACAAAAATAATAATATTAAAGTAGTTAGATTACTCGATCTGAATGATGAAAAATTAAAGCTTAGATTATTGAGAACATTGTTTTCAAGGTTTAAAAATAATGATTTTTTTAAGTATTCAAGAAGCATGTTGTTTAAGATTACAGCCCAAAAGTTGAAATCAGTGGATTTAGAAACGCTCATTATTCAAAATGTGGAAACACTTGAGCAATTAACAAAGACACTCAACATAATTATGAAGAGGATTAGGGAGTATCTGGTTCTCAAGAATCCGAAGCTTAACAACATGGTGAGTGACAACCTAACCTTATTGGATATATTAACACATAAAAAACAGGATAAGTATCATACAGATGAGCATGAACTCTCAACAAAAATTAAGGATGATGATATATTTCAAGGTTTGGTTCTACTTGCTGATTCTATAAGAAAAAATGTTGATGAAGTGAAGCAGAGGATAATTGAAGAAACAAACACATTGATGCCTGAAACAAGCGAAGTGGCTACTCCAATCATAGCCTCAAAACTTTTGATGTTAGCAGGTGGTTTTAAGAGATTGGCAACGACAACTTCCTCATTTATACAATTGTTAGGTGCTGAAAAAGCTTTGTTTAGACACTTAAGAACTGGTTCTAAACCACCAAAGTATGGTATTCTATACCAACATCCTCTTGTTTTAAAAGCTGATAAGAGATTAAGAGGTAAGGTTGCTAGAAAGCTTGCGTTAAAGATAAGTCTTGCCTTAAAAAAGGATTATTTTAGAGGAGTGTAAAAATGCAGGAGATTATTCCAGGGGTTTTTAAGATTGGAAAGAGGATTTACACAAAAAGTTTGATTAGGGAACAAACTGGTAGTGGAGAAAATATAATCAAAGATGGTGTTGAATTTAGGAATTGGGACCCATTCCACAGTAAATTGGCATCTGCAATAATCAAAGGGTTAAAACCTAACCTTCATGAAAGTGATGTTGTTTTATACCTAGGAGCTGCTTCTGGAACAACAATCTCTCACATATCTGATATTCTAACAAAAGGTTTTGTGTTTGGGGTCGAATTTGCTGACAGAGTTTTTAGAGACCTTTACCTTGTTGCAGAGAAGAGACATAACCTTGCTATAATCTTAGAGGACGCCAACCATCCTGAGCAATACTTAAGATTTTTGAGCTCTATTGATTTTTTATATCAGGATATTGCTCAGAAGAATCAAGTTGATATATTCATCAAAAATGCAGAATTCTTTCTAAAAGAGAATGGTTTTGGCATTCTATGTGTTAAGTCAAGAAGTATTGATGTTGTGGAGAAACCAAAAAAGGTTTTTTCTCATGTGAGGA
>CAZNLC010000134.1:0-1722 GCA_964573865.1 uncultured Methanosarcinales archaeon
TTCAAGGTTTTGCTTTAAAACCCTCTTCAACATAACATTGATGAATGGTTTTATAACAGAATACTTTTCCCACTGGTTGTTGTAATCAACTTGTACTTGAGCATTTATGAAAAAGGTGAACTCTGCTTTTTGTGCTTTGTACTTTTTCCCTTGCCATATAACCTGAACATCCTGAACTGCCAAAGCTAACATGTCAAAGCTTACAAAAAATCTTATCTGTGAGTTTATTGTTTTGAAAAGTCTCCACCAAATCCAATAATTATAACCTGATTGTGACTCATCAAGGTAGTAGAGTGTTTCCATGTATTTATCTCCACCAAATCTTCCTTTGTAGTTGTGTTCCATAAACCAATCGTGGAGTATTTCATACAGTGGTTTTATCACAGCAATGTATTTATATCTTGTTTCTATCTGATCAAGTTTTATAACATACATACTAACTTAATTGTTATTCTTTATTTATAAAGTTTTTGAAAGTAAAATTTTTAAAGTAATAATCCTATTTTCTTGCTATGGAGAATTGTGTTTTTTGTAGGATTGTAAGTAATGAGCTTCCAAGCGTTAAGGTTTATGAGGATGATGATGTTGTTGCTTTCTTAGATATTGCTCCTGTCAATAAAGGGCATGTTTTGGTAATACCAAAGGAACACTTTGAAACAATAATTGACATTCCTGATGATGTTTTAAAAAAACTGATAGTTGTTGTCAAGAATGTTTCTGAAGCTGTTAAGGACGCTTTGAAATCTGACGGGATTAGTATCGCGATGAGTAATTATAAAGCTGCAGGACAGGTTATACCCCATGCTCACTTTCACATAATTCCTCGTTTTCATGGTGACGGCTTGAAACTTTGGCCTCAAGGAAGTTACAATGATGGAGAAATGGAATTGTTCGGTAGTAAGATTAGAAAGCATCTAAGTGATAGTAATGATAATATAAAGAACAAATGAAATGCAGTCAGCTGTATGATTATAAAGCAGTTATTCTCCTGACCTAAACCATTTTGTCCCTTCTTTTGTATCACTCAACAAAATTCCTCTTTTTGAGAGTTCACTCCTTATACTATCAGCAAGTTCAAACTTCTTAGTATTTCTCAAATAATTTCTTATCATGATAAGTTTTTTTATGTTCTCCTCATTCAAATTCTCTAATAGTGTCTTAATAATATCATCGTTTTTAATCTCCATCTCCTCTTTTATTTTCTCCCTCGGCTTCAACTCGTTAAGTTTTAGGCCAAGAACATTGTCTATTTTCAACATAAAATCATAGACGAGTTGCGCGTCTTTGCTACTAAGCTCTGCTCTTGCTATCATCTTGTTTACTCTTGTCATAAAATCAAATATCGAAGCCAATGCTTTTGATATGTTTAAATCATCATCCATCGCTTCTTCAAAGTCTCTCCTTGTACTTTCAACAATTCTCGTAACCTCTTCATTGGTTTTTGTAGATTTATTATCAGATATAACATCAAGTATATTCCTAATGAATTCTTGTATCTTCTCAAGGGTTCTCTCTGCTGATTCCAAGGCTTTAAATGTGAAGTTCAGTTGTTGCCTGTAATGAGTTGCTAATAACAATAATCTTATGGCAAGTGGATTATAGCCTCTACTCAAAACATCTCTCAGTGTGTAAAAATTGCCAAGTGATTTTGACATTTTTTTACCGTCAACTTTCAAGAATTCGCAGTGTATCCAATAATTAACGAATTTTTTAACAGTAGCT
>CAZNLC010000135.1:0-1705 GCA_964573865.1 uncultured Methanosarcinales archaeon
ATTTGTAGTAATAGAACCTGGTGATAGGGAAAAATCAAAGATTGCAATTGAAATAGTGAAAAAACTCGCTCTGAAACCAAGTTTTAAGGATGAAATTGTGAGAAAACTTCCATCAGGAGGTTCATCAATAACAGGAGGGAATTATTGAGTTAATATAGCTGAATACTCAAGCTTGATAGAGCAGCCATAATCAAGACTTACAATTAACTCGCACTCAACCTATAACTCACAATCAAACTTATTTTTATTCTGATAAAAATATCTACTCTTAAATAATTAAAAACAATTAAAAATATAACAAAGCATTTCTCTTATGTTAAACCCAAATTGGAGGTTCGAACCAAAACAAGAGAGCATTAAATATGGAGAACATATTTTATGATATAGGAATTATAACTATTCTAGCAACATCATTTGCTTATCTTGCTAGAAAGCTGAGACAACCGCTCATACCAGCTTATATACTCTCAGGATTCTTACTCTTAAAAGCAGGGTTAATAACAGATGTGGTAACTGTAAGAACACTCTCTGAAATAGGAATAGCGTTTATGCTGTTTACAGTGGGTTTAGAGTTTGAATTGAGAAAGTTAAGGAAGATTGGTAAAATATTTGTTGTGGGAGGTTCATTGCAGATAATCATTACAACAATAATAGCGTTTATAGTTATGATGCTTTTGAACTTTAACACTTTAGTATCTTTCTATTTAGCACTAGTCGTTGCCTTCAGCAGTACAATGGTTGTTGTTAAATTATTGTCTGATAGGAATGAGTTGGACACACTACATGCAAAAATAACAATAGCAATACTCTTGGTTCAGGACATAGCGGCTGTACTCGCAATATCTTTCTTACCTATACTTGATAGCATATCCTTTAACACAATAATGCTGTTTGTTGCTAAAACAATGGCAATACTCGTTTTAATCATAGTTTCTCCTTATTTCTTAAAACCACTCTTCAATTTTGCAGCGAAGCATCAAGAACTACTCCTACTTGGGGCATTAGCTGTTTGTTTTACTTTCATATTCATAATGCAAACAGCAGGTTTTTCCACAGCAATAGGAGCTTTTATAGCAGGAGTTTTACTAGCGAACCTCCCTTACAGGTTGGAGATCATAGGAAAGATGACTCCTTTAAGAGATTTTTTTGTAACACTATTCTTTGTTAGTCTAGGTTTAGAATTAGTTGAGGTAAACTTCTCTAACATCTTAACCCCGCTAATAGTAATCCTTCTACTTGTACTTATTCTTAAACCATTTATTGTACTAATGATTACGAGTTTATTCCATTATGAGAGAAAAACATCCTTTTTAACAGCAACCTCCTTAGCCCAAACAAGTGAATTTTCACTCGTGTTAGGCTTTCAAGGATTAATGTTAAACCACATTCCAAAGGATGTTTTTTCATTGATGCTGCTTGTAACAATAATATCCATAACAATAACAACATACTTAATGAAGTATGATAAAAAAATATACAAGCTCTTATCTCACCATCTAAGATTTTTTGAGATAAAACCAAAAGAGACGAGCTTCATAAAAGAAAAGGATTTTGATGTTGTCTTGTTTGGATGCAATAGACTTGGTTATAGTATCTTGAGAGCGTTAACAAAACTCAACACCAAGTTTGTAGTTGTTGATTACGACCCTGAGGTTATTGAACTGCTTACAAAGTCAGGAATACAGTGTATTTATGGAGATGCTAC
>CAZNLC010000136.1:0-1674 GCA_964573865.1 uncultured Methanosarcinales archaeon
ACCTTACTGTTCTTTAATGTTTTGGCTCCTCCACTAACCTTTTTAGCCTCACTAACTCTCTTTCTTACAGTTTGAGCTTGCTGTTTAGCTTTTGACTTTGCCAAAAGGTTAAGAGTTAGTATTAACACTACTAAAACAACAATTCCATAGATTATATAGTTCAAGTACAGTATTACAAAGATTCTTATAGATGTTAAGACCTTTTGAGTGTTTGAAACAAAGGTTCCATTTATTTTTCTCGTTCTCTCACTAACATTCTCTCTCAATGCACTGAAGTTTAGAGTGGAAGTTGTTTCTGTTTTATTCTGTGTCTTGTTCTGTGACATTTGCCTTGTTTTATTACCTGTGGTATTAGTAGTATTTGTTGTTGTGTTAATGGTTATGTTCTCAAAGGTTTTGTTTTGGGTTGTATTAGTTGCATTAGAGGTGTTAATAATTACAATTCCAATACCCCCAGATCCTGTGCTTGTGTTCAATTGTGGAGTTGTTCCAGTATTATTGTTTGTAATACTCTCATTTTGTGTTTGTCTAAAGTTCTCAAAGAAGTCTATTATCTTGTGTTTTATTCCAACGACTGCTCCTGAAATAAAACCGCTCCTTACAAAGAAAACAATCAACAGTATTATTACTGTTAAAACAATAACGCCAAGTATTATTTTAAGTGTCTTTTTTGAGACCTTCTTCTTGATTTGTGCTTTCTTGAGTATGCTGGTGTAATAAACCCTCTTTTTTTGTTTGGCAGCTTTTGACTTTTCAACAACTTCAATCTCTGGTTTTTTTGATTTTATACTGAGCAAGAACAGAATAATCAAAAGTATGATTACTGCAGCTAAGATATACTTCCAGAATAATTTAAGATAGCTAACCAATTGTATTACTCTTACCTTCAAATAGAGTAAAGAAAGGAATTTAGCTGTTGGTTGTTCAGGTTCTTGTGTTTCATTACCCTGTGTTACTCTTACTATGATTGGGAATTCTTTTTTATAACCAGTTCTTAAAGCGTACACTCTCAAATTTTCTATGAATGAACCTTGTTCTGAAAACGAGATGTTGAATTTGATTTGTTGTGTTTGGTTTGGTTCTATGAAAAAATTTTCAGATGTTATTTTATTAAACTTGAATTTGAACTCTTCAACGAAATCAGCCTTGTTTTTTATTGAAAAATTGAATTCTTTAACCTCACCAGGTCTTAAACTTAGGTTCTCTTGTTCTATAAAAACGTCGAAAACATCGCATTTCTCAATAATTATTTTTTGCTTGAGTACCTTTTCAACACCTGAAGTTTTTATGTAAAAGTTTAGATTGTAGTTTCCTTCTCTACATTCAGGATCTATGAAAACATGAATTTCTCCTTTAGAGTTAGGTAGTAATAAAAAGTTTGATGGTAAGGCTTTTGTAAACTTAGCTGCAGAACCTGACATTGTAACAGAATAACTCTGAACACTATCTGCTTTATTCTCAACAGTTATGATATAATCAGTTATGCTGCACTTACAAAGTTGTATAATTGGAGTGTTAGTGTAAGCCTCAAAGTCAGAAAGAGCTAATGTGTTGCTTGGTTTGATTAGTAAGGTTAGTGCTGCTAATATGATTATAGTTGTGAAGAGTAATTTATTCATAAAACACCCCCAATCTGTAGAGTTACTATTTAGTTACTACTTTTTATTTATTGCC
>CAZNLC010000137.1:0-1665 GCA_964573865.1 uncultured Methanosarcinales archaeon
TGACATAAAAGGATTAGCTAAGTCTCTTAACTTACCAGTTGTACCTACAATCGCCTCAAAGAAAATGGGAATAGATAAATTGCTGGAAACAATTACTTCAGTTTATAACAACAAAAAATCGTCAAAACCTAAACCAATCTATTATAGCAAGGATATAGAAAGAGAGATCGAAAAAGCTCAAAAGATATTAGAAACTATTGATTCTCTCCCAGAAAAAATAAACCTCAGATGGCTTGCATTATTAGTTGTACAAAAAGATCCACAACTATTTGAACTGTTGGCACAATGCTCTATAACTGAGGAGATTAAAACAGAGCTTTCCTTGATAGGTACAGAAGAAAATGAAACAGAAATAATTGATGCAAAATATAAATATATTGAACAAATAGTCTCACAAATCCTTACAAGAAAAGAGATTAAAATTACACGATCCGATAAAATCGATAAAGTACTAACACATAAGTGGTTGGGTATTCCAATTTTCCTTATTGCCATGTGGGGCGCTTTTCAATTTACATTTATAGTTTCAGCACCATTTATGGATTTGATTGACTTGTTTTTCAGTTGGCTATCAGAAATAGTTGCAATTAATGTTAAACCTCAATGGCTAAGTTCTTTAATTGGAGATGGTATAATTGGTGGAGTGGGCTTTATTTTGGTCTTTTTACCACCAATTTTTGCTATGTTTTTCATACTCGCAATATTAGAAGATAGTGGATATCTTGCACGCGCTGCATTTGTTATGGATAAATTCATGAATAAATTGGGTCTTCATGGCAAGTCATTTATTCCTATGCTTTTAGGATTTGGATGTAACGTTCCTGCAATTATGGCAACTCGAACATTGAGAAACAGAAGTGACAGATTAATAACTATCCTTACTATTCCTTTTATGTCTTGTGGGGCTAGGTTACCTGTTTACGTTTTGTTTGCTGGTGTTTTCTTTAAGGAATTTGCTCCAACGATGATTTTTGTATTATATGTATTTGGGATTCTAGTCGCCATTATTACTGCAGTCATTCTAAGAAAGGTTATATTCAAAGGAAAAGTAGAGCCATTCATTATGGAATTGCCCCCTTACCACGTACCTAGATTAAAAACCGCAATTAACGACATGTGGCGCAGAGGATCTGTATATCTTAAGAAGGCAGGGACAACTATCTTTGTTGGAGCAGTAATGGTATGGCTATTAGCTTCAATGCCTTTCCAAGGTGTAGAATATGGAACGGAAAAAACTTGGATTGGATATATTGGACATGCTTTAGAACCGATTTTTAGACCATTAGGTTTTGATTGGAGATTTGTTGTTGCAATATTAGTAGGATTTCTAGCAAAAGAGCTTGTTGTAGGGACATTAGGGACACTGATGGGAGTAAGTGATAATACTGGTGATCTTTCTTCTAAAATCCTATCAGATCCTAAAATTACAGCGTTAAATTCCATGTCTTTGATGGTCTTTACGTTACTATATGTACCATGTGTTGCAACAATAGCTGTAATAAAAAAGGAAACAGGTTCATGGAAGTGGACATTATTTTCGGTACTATACTCTATTACACTAGCATGGATTTTTTCCTTTGTAGTATTTCAAGTGGGGAGTCTCATTAGTGGTAGTGGATAATAATTGTGAGGTGAAAAGCAGATGTATCAATTAAACACGAAAAA
>CAZNLC010000138.1:0-1614 GCA_964573865.1 uncultured Methanosarcinales archaeon
AGACATCATTTGGCTATTTCAGGTTTGTTATCACTCTTTATGTTTGGAAATCACTCGTTGCTCTCTCAGGGGTCTTGTTATTGTTTGCGTTGTTAAGGAAATACATAAATGGTTATCCAAAGAAGAGCAAGGCGAGCATAAGAAGTAGAATAACAACAAACTTAATCATTGGAATTATCTTTATTATTTTATTTCTCACAAGTTTTATTAGCAATGTCAACGCTTTCAAGACCAACAAATGGACTAAAATAGGTTTTGAAGTTTCTCCATTAATGAACGCCCAGTTTGAATTTGCAAATTTTGTCTTGAAAAGCACTGCTCAAAATGATGTTTTAATAACTCCACATGGAGAAACAGCTTTTGCAATAAACGCATTAACTGGTAGGAAGGTTGTTTTTATGAGGAGAACACACGCAAGCCCATTCGTTGATGTGGATAAGAGGATAGCAGATGCTGCTGTGATGTTGTATGGAAACAATTCGAACCTTAGGAAAGAACTTCTTAAAAAATACAATGTTAAATACCTTTACACAGATTATTATTCAGAGCAATCAATAATCAATTGTTTGCAAGTTTGGGATAATCTAACAAATCCAAACTTTGCAGAGTTTTCATACAGTTGTTTAAGAACATCACCAAAGTATGAGGAGTATCTAAAAAGTAACGGTTTGGAGGTTAAGAAGGTTCACGCTCGTTTAGATGTTGCTTCCAACCTAGCACCAAAATTTGATTTAATAGTTATAAAACCATCATCACTAAAACTAAACCTGACAGAATTGAAAGCTTACACATATAACAATATAACATACTTTGGACTCTATAAAATAAACAATTAATTTGAAATTGAGGGTTTCTTATGAGAACAAAAAACATAAAGAAAAATAAAAAACCAGATTTTACAATACTAATTCCAGCTTGGAACGAAGAAGACATAATTAGAGATTCTGTTAGGAAAATCATGAGTTATTTCAAGAATAAAAACTTTGAATTTTTAATTGTGGATGATGGTTCGACAGATAAAACCCCAAGTATCCTTAAAGAATTAGCAAAAAAATACAGTAAATTAAGAGTTTTGACTCATAAAAAAAATATGGGAATGGGAGCTGCATTACAAACAGGATTTAAGAATGCAAATTCTCCTGTAATCATAACAATGGACGCTGATTTAACCCACCCTCTCAGTTTAGTTAGTAAAATGCTTTATTGGATAAATAAGGGCTATGATGTTGTGATAGCGTCCAGATATGTGAGAGGAGGAGGTTTCAGGGATATTCCAAAGTGGAGACAATTGATAAGTATTATTGGCAACAAAATTTTCAGAGCAGTGTTTTGGTCAAACATTCACGATATGACAACAGGCTACAGGGCTTACAGGACAGAAGCTGCTAAAAAAATCAATCTTAAGAGTAGAAAGTTCGAGTCACAGCTCGAGATTAGTGTTAAGATATTAAAGAAGAGAATTAAGTTTAAGGAAATACCTTTAGTACTCGGACTTAGAAAGAAAGGAACTTCAAAATTTAATTATATAAAAGCCTTCAAAACTTATGTTCCAACAATAATAAGATTATTCTTTTACAAGTGGTTTGGTAGAGGCTAAAAGATGAAACTCTGCTT
>CAZNLC010000139.1:0-1596 GCA_964573865.1 uncultured Methanosarcinales archaeon
CGAGTTGTGCACTTCCAAAATTTCCAGGACTGTGAATGCACAAACTTGGAATTTGGGATTTTGATTTGTGCTTTGTGATAAAAACAAATAATTCTGCATTTATTCCCTTATCTATACCTTCAGCATTTATTGAGTCATCGTTGATTGTGTAAATTTTTATGATTAAATCATTAAAGCTATTCTTATCTTTCAACACTAACACTTGATTATTCTCAAAATTTTCTCCTGTCTCTTCAAAGTTAAATGCTTTAATCAAATTGTCCCTTATGTTCAAACTCGCAACATCCTTTTTGGAAGAGATTATAGCAATATTCTTGAAAAGCATTCTCTCTGTGTTTTTGTTTGTGTTTTTATATTTTTTGTAAGTGATTTATGTTTTTGCATGAACAAACAGTAAACTTATTAAATACCACATTTTAATTTTGAATTATGAGACTAGCATTTGTTAATAGGGAGCATTGTAAGGCGGGTGTTGATTGTAATTATATTTGTATGAGTGTTTGTCCTGTGAATAGGAGTAAGAAGGACTGCATTACAATTGCACCAGACAAGAAGGTTGTGATAGATGAAAAACTCTGCATTGGTTGTGGTATTTGTGTCAAGAGGTGTCCTTTCAACGCAATATCAATCATAAATCTTCCTGAAGAACTTGATAAACCAATACATCGTTTTGGAAAAAATGGTTTTGCACTTTACAATCTGACAATTCCCATCTTTGGAAAAGTAGTTGGTGTTTTGGGGAAGAACGGGATTGGAAAATCAACTTCTATAAAAATCTTGGCAGGTGTTTTAAAACCCAACTTTGGAAGAGGTATGGAAGCAACTTATGAAGAATTGATAGATTTTTTCAAGGGAACTGAGGCACAAAAATTTTTTGAGGAAGTAAGGGATAAAAAGATAAAAATATCTTATAAACCACAAAACATCGATTTAATACCTTTAAAGTACAAGGGTAATGTGAGAAAATTATTGAAGAGGGTTGACGAGAAAAACATGCTTGATGAGGTTGTTAAGGAATTACAACTCAGTAATTTTATAGATAGAAATATAGATGAGCTATCTGGTGGTGAACTGCAAAGAGTTGCAATAGCAGCCACTGTTCTCAAAGATGCTGAGGTCTATATTTTTGACGAACCAACTTCTTATCTTGACATAAAACAAAGAATAAATGTTGCGAAGTTCATAAGAAAGCTTGCTAATCAAAAAACAGCAGTTATTGTTGTTGAACACGACTTATTAGTTCTTGATTTTATGAGTGATTTGGTTTATGTGATGTATGGAAAACCAAGTTGTTATGGTATTGTTTCAATGTTGAAATCAACAAGGCAGGCTATAAATGAGTACCTTCAAGGTTATTTGAAAGAAGAGAATATGAGGATTCGGTCAAAACCAATAAGCTTTGAGGAGAAACCACCATCAACTGTTGAGAGAACAACAGTGCTAACATCTTGGAGTAATGTGGTGAAGAAGTTAGGTAATTTTGAGTTAAAAGCTGAGAGTGGTAAACTCTACAACCACCAAGTTGTGGGTGTTTTGGGCGAGAATGGCATTGGCAAAACAACATTTGTAAAGATACTGGCTGGGATTATAAAGCCT
>CAZNLC010000140.1:0-1566 GCA_964573865.1 uncultured Methanosarcinales archaeon
CAGCGATGAACAAAAAAAGGATTATGAACGGAGAAGATGTTTACATGGAGGACAACTTGTACAAGAGACTAGAGTTTTACACTCGCACGATATTGTACGAAAATCTGAAATGGTTTCAATAATTCAAGGATTGTAACAAAGGATATAACTCTATAAAAATTTTTATATCGTAAAATTGCTATTAAAAATAACGAGAAATAAGAGCAATATTAATCAATCATCTCAATCTCAATATTCAAACCTTCTGGAACTGGAACTCTCATAACTAACCTCAGTGTTCTCTCATCAGCTTCTAAATCTATCAATCGCTTGTGAACTCTCATTTCGTAACGCTCCCAAGTTTCTGTTCCATCCCCACAAGGGCTTTTTCTTGTAGTAACTCTGAGTTTTTTTGTAGGCAAGGGTATTGGGCCTTTCATCTCAACGCCTGTTTTTTCAACTATTGACTTTATGTAATCACAGGTCTGATTAATCTTGTTTATATCAGTACTCGCTAATTTTATCCTTGCCTTCATTTTTGTGCCTCTAACTACACCACGATAAGTTTTTAGCTTATCATGAATCTTTATTTGTATAAATTAAAAAATAAAAAATTAAAGTTCTTTCTTGACTAAATCAATGCACATTCCAGCAGCAACTGTTGTTCCAGAGTCCCTAACCGCGAACCTTGAGAGCTGTGGAATTTCCTTTTGCTTCTCAATAACAACAGGAACTGTTGGTTTTATCCTCACTATTGCTGCATCTCCATTCTTCAAAAAGTCGGGTTTTTCCTGCAAAGTTTCTCCTGTAGCTGGATTTATCTTCTTGACTAACTCAACAAATTGACAAGCTGTTTGTGCAGTGTGTATGTGGAATACCGGTGTGTACCCTGTTGTAATCACAGTTGGATGGTTCAAAACAATGATTTGAGCTGTGAACTCTGTTGCCAATGTTGGTGGATTGTCCACATGACCAACAACATCTCCCCTTGCAATATCCTTCTTTCCAAATCCTCTAACGTTAAAGCCGATGTTATCACCAGGTTCTGCTTGTTGCATTGATTCGTGATGCATTTCTATACTCTTAACCTCACCAGTAACTCCCTTACCTTCCCTTGCAGGAACAGCTATTACTTTGTCACCGACTTTCATAACTCCTGTTTCTACCCTACCAACAGGAACAACTCCAATACCGGTTATGTTGTAAACATCCTGTATTGGAAGTCTTAAAGGTAAGTCTGTTGGTTTTTCAGGCTCTTTAAGATCATCTAAAATTTCTAATAATGGCTTGCCAGTATACCAAGACATGTTCTCTGATTTTTTAACAACATTGTCCCCAGGTAATGAAGCGATTGGGACAAATGGAATTTCTTCTGGTTTGTAGCCAACACTTTTAAGCAAAGTTGAAACATCAGCTTTAACCTGCTCAAATCTTTTTTGATCATATTTGGCCATATCCATCTTATTTACTGCAATTATCAGCTGATTAACTCCAAGTGTTTTTGAAAGGAAAACATGTTCTTTTGTCTGAGCTTGAACACCATCGCTTGGGTTTGCAGAAACAACAAGGATACAAGCATCTGATTGA
>CAZNLC010000141.1:0-1549 GCA_964573865.1 uncultured Methanosarcinales archaeon
TAGCAGACATTCTTGCTTTATTTGTTTTAGGATCAATTACTAGTATATTAAAAATTATAAAACCAATAAAAGATAATCCACCCATCATAAAAAAAGTGAATTGAAAAGCCTTAACTTGACTCGATACAAACAGTTTAGCAAACCAAATAAGGACAGAACTTAGAAAAGGTCCTATTGACCATCCTAAAGTCATGCTCATCATAAACCAACCTAAGTTTCTTCCTCTTTTTTCCTCTTTTGAAACATCTACAACTGCAGATTCAGCAACAGGCCAAACAAGAGCTGAAGCGATACCCTGTACAAATCTAACAGCAAAAAGAGCGTAAAAACTTGTAGCCAAACCAAATCCAAAAGTCAGAATAACATATAAACCAAGACCAACAACAATTATCGCTTTTCTCCCCTCTTTATCACTCATTCGCCCATAAAAAGGTGCAAGAAAAGCTCTTGAAATCATCATTGCAGAAGTAAGCAAACCTATTTGTGTAACTTCACGAATAATAATGAAACCTAAGTCTATAGGATAGAAAAACAATGAAGAATAAATCGAGAGAAAAGGCATTATTGCACCAAAACCCAAGTTTACTATGAAACTAGAAAGCATTAACCCAAATAGTGTTCGCTTATTTTTGTCCATGAAAAAATTCGTTAAAATTTTTTTTTAAATATTTGGATATTTAAGATTAAAAAAAATAAAAGAAGAAAGAGATTTAGTATTTTATTCTCGGGTCTATGAACACATAAGTTATATCTGTTAGCAATCTTGCTATTAGGAACAAGAATGGAAATATAGTGTTAGTAGCCATCATCATTGGGAAATCTCTCATGAGTGCTGCTTCCAAGAAGTAAGTTCCTAACCCTGGCCAACTAAAAACTGTTTCAATCATTACTGAGCCTGATAACAATCCTGGTAGTGAATTTCCAATGATTGTTACAATTGGTAGTAATCCATTTCTAAATGCATGTTTATATATTACAGCTCGTTGTTCTACACCTTTTGCCATTGCTGTTTTTATATAATCTTGTCGCAATATTTCTAGCAATTGTGACCTTATTAGTCTAGCCATAAATACAAGTCCTCCTAGTGTTAGGGACAGAAGTGGCAGAAGCATAAACTTATAGAAATGCGGATTCAGCAATAATGGTTTGTCAAACGCTTGTTTATTTGAAACTCCTGTAAATCCAAACAATACAAAACTTACATACATTAATAACTTTGCCAACCAGAATAAAGGCATTGAATAGGCTAATAACATTGCAACAGTTAAAGACTTATCCCAGAAGGACCTTGATCTTGTTGCTGACACTACACCTATTGCAGTTGAAAGTAGTAAGGAAAGAACAAAAGATAAAGCATTTAGTGTTACAGTATATACAGCATGCCTTTTTATAATATCTGCAACAGGTATTCCTTCCCCTCCTTGAGTGTTTGACCAACTTCTACCAAAATCAAAATGTAATAAATCAGTCATAAAAGAAACGTATCTTTCAAACCATGGAACAGTATAATAATTTGGGGACATTAATCCCATTTCAATTGCTGCTTTAT
>CAZNLC010000142.1:0-1548 GCA_964573865.1 uncultured Methanosarcinales archaeon
CCCAGCCTAATGGTGTGTTTTCATTGTGTTCATCAGAGTTTGCGAAGTAAAGCTCTGGGAGTTCACCCTTATCATTCATTGCTTCCAATGTTTTACGAGTGTAGTAAGCGTATTTTTCTGGATTGTTAAAGTTCTTGTAAATCACAGCTAACCACGGAAAGCCCATTGTCCATTCAGCCTCTCCGTTTCTATTATAGTATTGGTCACCTAAGTATCTTATAACACCTTTTTTCCTAACGAGTTTTTCCTTAACATTCTTTAGAATAATCTCAGCTGTTTTTTTGCTTACTATATTGTAAGGATATATTAAAGATAACAATGCCATATCAACATCCTTTGTCTCTGACTCTCTTGGAAGGAGATTCCTCAAGGCTTTCTCACCATTTTTTATCAAGAATTTTGGAACATGAACAATCTTTGATATTTTTTTCAGTCCTGCAACACAGGCTCCTATTGAACTTGTGTGAATCTCCATGTTTTCCTCCCATATTCCATTATCCGGGTCGTGCCAATACTCTATGCTCTTCAAGTAAAGAACAAGTTTCTCTACAATTCTCTTATCGTGTTGATTTTTTAAAACTTTTATCCCCCTTAACTCTAAATCACCTATGTGGAAGAGTATTGCACCTATAGCATCGTTTTGTTTGAATCCCCACTCCTGTTTTATTTCCTCCATATCCGGGTTATAAACAGGGTGCAAGTATTGTCTGAGCTCTTTTGGCTTATTATTGATTACATTATCAATCTTCCACTCGTATTTTTTAAGCAGGGTGAGTATTGCCCTATAAGTTTTAATAGCTTGTTTTATGCTTATTTTTTGCATTCCCAATGCTTGATAGATATTATCCCTTATCCAAATCTTGTTGTAACCGGTCTTCTTACAAAGTGCTGCTGATTGTAGGTTATTAGCCTGCCTCAAACTTAGGAGCTTCCTAAAAGATGAGTCCAACAACTGTTTTCTAAGCACTGAAATTCCATCCATGGTATATTGTTAAGAATTAACCATTTATAAATCTTTCTATTTTTTATTACTTGTTAGTGGTTAATTATTATAGTAGGATTTTTATAATGCTCTCACATATTATATACTATGCTTTGGAAGATCCCACCAAAGGTAAAGGTTTTAGAAGCATTAGGTTGTATTGGTGATAACAGAATAGTTATTGATGATGGAAATCCTAACAGAGCCATCGTTAAATCTTCCAACCTTGACAAGGAGTACTATGTCAGTTACTACCCTGAAAAAAACAAGGTTTATAGCACTGATAACGCCTCAAAGTTCAGGCATTATATTGGTTATCCAATCATTGCTTTTCTAATGAAGAAGGGAGTCATAAACTTCGACAATAAAATTGCAAATGCCTTGAAGGGCATCAAATGGAACGAACTGAATAAGAAGTTTAAGCGTGATTACTCAAAAACAGAAGAATATGCAAAGGGTGTTTGTGAAGAGAAGGGTTTCAAAAGGGAACTTGTGGATAAAGAGATTGAAGAGATTTTGAAGCAGCTCAAGAACCTAAGGCTTGAATATTAATAAAAAATCATATT
>CAZNLC010000143.1:0-1526 GCA_964573865.1 uncultured Methanosarcinales archaeon
GTTATTATGAAAGGAAAGAAAAGAGAGTCTTTGTTCTAAAAGAAGAATACTCTCATGATAAAAGTTTAGAGGAAAAAGTAAATGCATGGGTTGAGAAAGCGAAGACAATACTCCGTGGTGGTGGTTCAATATATGAGTGTACGCATGGACTTACAGGAAATCTAAAATTCTTCTATGGTCAAATGAACAAGTTTGTAGTAAAGCTTGGTTTGGACCCTACAAAGGAACTGCACCTTGGACACCTAAGCACACTAAACAAAGCACTTCAATTACAAGAATTAGGGTGTCCTGTAGTTATTATCCTTGGGGATTACACAGCGTCAATAGGGGATCCATCAGGGGCTAGTGCAAGGAAGAATCTTCCCACAATAGAAGAAGCAAGACGCATAGCAATCACAGAGTACATACCAAAAATATTGAGGATACTCAATCCAGAGAAGACATACTTTTTATTCAACACAGAATTACACACAAAGAATTACTATAACCTACTTGAGATTGTTAGTAAGATAAACCTCAAAGACATACTATCCAAGCCCATATTCATCGGAAAGCTCAAACTTCCGGATGATGAGTTTGAACAAATCGCACGAGAAATCAAAAAACTAGGACTTGAAGAAACAAAAATACTCTTAGATAAAACATACACAGCATTACTCTATAGGATAATTCAGGACAAAAACCTTTCAATACTAAGATTAACATATCCTTTTGTACAAGGAGTTGACTCTATATTCACAGGAACTCTGCTAGAGCTTGGAGGAACAGACCAGAGAGAGAACATTCTCATAGGCAGACAACTACAAGAAGGTTTTGATTTAGAGTCTCAGATTGTTCTACTTCAAACACTGATACCAGGTAGTGATGGTAAAAAGATGAGTAAGAGCTTAAACAACTTTATATCACTCTCATCACCTGAAGAAATATTGTTGGGAATAATAAGGATGCCTGATTATATATACACAGACATTGTTATGAACCACAAGGAAATAACGGGTAAGGAGAGTGTTGAGAAACAATGGGTTTACCTACCAGGACTGTACAAACTCGTGTTTGAAAACTCACCAGAAGGGATTGATTCTATAAGAGCGAAGGATTTGGAAGAGCTCAAAACAAGACTGAGCAAGCAGAATGTGAATCCAAGAGACGATAAACTCTATGTTGCGAGGTTAATAACGAGGATGTTATATGGAAATAAGGGTGTTAAGAGATTGAATGACTACTATCTATCATTTATTAAAAAATCAGTAATTCCTAAAAGGATTCCATATATAAGCGTAGAACAATATGGTAAAGACAGAACATTAGATGTGATTGCGAAAATAACAAGATTATCAAAGTCAGACATTAAAAGGCTTTACGAACAATCAGCCATGAAAATTATTTTAGGGAATGGTGAGATAGAAAAGAAGAAGGTTAAAGAGCTTACGGGACAAAACTATCTATACAAAGACTTTTCCACATTCTACAAAGAATTAAGACAAAAAATTGATAGGGAAGAATTCATTCTCCAGATTGGTAAGAAA
>CAZNLC010000144.1:0-1504 GCA_964573865.1 uncultured Methanosarcinales archaeon
AGTTCGAGATTTTGCGGATGTGAAAGGCGATGGTTTTATTACGGCCGATATTGCTAATAAGGCGTTGTTGATGCTTGAGGTAGATAAACGGGGCTTTGATAAACTCGATCGCCGGCTATTAAGTACGTTAATAGAAATATTTGATGGTAGGAAGAACATAACAACCCCAATGATGGAAATCTACTTAAAAAAACCTTACTCTCAAGGAAAAGACCTAACAAAGGTTGCTGCTAAACTCAAACAAACACTCCTTGAAGAACTCGCCGAGGAATTCTACATTAACATTGCAGAGATGAGTGTTGAGATCACACTAAAACAAGATGTTCTCAAAGAACACGGATTAACAACGGACAAGGTTGTTGAGGCAATAAAAAAAGGAATTAAGGGGATAAAGGTCAAGGAAAAGGATAATATCATAATAATAAAGAAAAAGGAAGAGAGTGATAACTTAAACGAGATCTATGCATTAAAGGAGAAACTAAAAAGGGTTTTTGTCTCAGGAGTAAAACACATCACTTATGTCTTACCAATAAAGAGAGAGAACGAGTATGTCATAATAACATCAGGCACTAACCTAAAAGAGGTCTTAAAACTTGATTTTGTTGATAGCGAAAGAACAATCTCCAATGATATCTTTGAAATAGCAGATGTTCTTGGGATAGAGGCAGCAAGAGAAGCTATTATTAGAGAGGTTCACAAGGTCATGGAGAATCAAGGATTAAATGTGAATATTAGGCATATAATGTTAGTCGCTGATATGATGTGCTTGCTTGGAAAGATTCAGGGAGTAACAAGGTATGGAATAGTGAAGGAAAAAGCAAGTGTTTTAGCAAGAGCAAGTTTTGAAACACCAATGAAACAAATAATGCAAGCATCATTAATGGGAGAGATTGACGAGTTAAACTCAGTTATAGAAAATGTAATGGTCAACCAACCAATACCCATAGGAACAGGACTTCCTGGTTTAGCAGTAAAGGTTAGAAAGGAAGAACTTGCTAAAATACAAAAGAAAAAGAATGATTAAGGTTAAAAGCAAGAATAAAAACAAAAAGTTTTAAAAACAAAACAAAAACCCAAGGAGGAAAAGGCATATCATCAAGTATCATCAGTAGTGCGGTGAGTGAATATGAAAGAAGCAATAGACGAAATAAAAAAACACTTGAAGAAGAAGGACTTAATCATTGGATCAAAACAGGTTATTAAGAATTTAAAACTTGACAAAATAAAAAAGGTTTTCTTAGCATCAAACCCACCGGCAGAGGTTGAGGAAGACATTAACTATTATGCTAAATTAACAAACACACCGGTCATTAAATTAGACATTCCAAACAACGAACTCGGTGCTGTTTGTAGAAAACAATACTCAATAGCAGCATTAGCAATACTCAAGGAAGAAAAGAAGTGAAAAGGTTAAAATTAATTCTAGAAACAAAAAATGGGAGGAAAAACAAAAAACTTTAAATCCTTAACATTCATTCTGAAAAAAAGAGGGGTGGGGATGAAG